>CAUWFY010000023.1:0-13869 GCA_963558115.1 uncultured Clostridia bacterium | reverse complement strand
TAGGTTTAACTTTGTATTCATTCTTTGCACAATCCTTTTATTTTAAATTTAGGATGATTGATTTTCATATCTATCTGTTCTATAAAAAGTTCGAACAGAAACGTTGTTGGGGCTTCCAACGGGAATTGAACCCGTGACCTCCACCTTACCAAGGTGGCACTCTACCTACTGAGCTATGGAAGCAAAATAAACCAAAGCAATTATACAATAAGAGAATATAAAAGTAAATAATTTCTATTGACTTTTTTAAAAAAATATAATAAAATTAAAGTCATAAGTAAAAGACAAATAAGAGAAGAGTAAAATAAAGGTTACCAAAAGAGAGAGTTAGTCAAAGGCTGAAAGCTAACTTTGGAAAACATATTTGAAAACTAACTCTTTAAGTTTTTGGTGAATAAGCCAAACGAGTAAGATACGTTATAATCTTTAATAAAGTGAAATTTAGGATGGAACCGTGTAAATAGCACTCCTATGGATATTAAATATCTATGGGAGTTTTTTGTATGTATATGAAATTCTTATAAAATTTGGTATGAAAATAAAGAGTAAGAAAGTGTATTAAAAATAAAAAATTAATCATACCTAATTAGTTCTATTTTAAATAAAAATTAGTACAAAATTAAAAAATTAATATAATATATTTTATAAAAATAAGGGGGTTATCTTATGATAAAAATTACATTAAAAGATGGTTCTAATTTAGAAGTAGAATCAGGAGCAAAAATCATTGACATTGCAAAAAAAATAAGTGAAGGATTAGCAAGAAATGCAACTTGTGGAGAAATAGATGGAGAAATAAAAGACTTAAGATATGAAATAAAAGAAGATAGTAATTTAATAATACACACATTTAATGAAGACGATTTAGAAGGAAAAAAAGCATATTGGCATACAACATCACACATAATGGCACAAGCAGTAAAAAGATTATTTCCAGATGTTAAATTTGCAATAGGACCAAGTATAGATGAAGGTTTCTATTATGATTTTGACGTTGAAAAACCATTTACAGATGAAGATAAAGCAAAAATAGAAGAAGAAATGAAAAAAATAATAAAAGAAAATATAGAAATAGAAAGATTTTCATTACCAAAAGATGAAGCTTTAGAATTAATGAAAGAACAACCATATAAAGTAGAATTAATTGAAGAATTACCAGAAGATGAAGAAATCAGTTTCTATAAACAAGGTGACTTTACAGATTTATGTGCAGGACCACATCTAATGAGTACTGGAAAAGTAAAAGCAGTAAAAATATTATCATCATCAGGAGCATATTGGAGAGGTAGCGAAAAAAATAAAATGTTACAAAGAATATATGCAATATCTTTCCCAAAAGCTAGTCAATTACAAGAATATTTAGACTTTTTAGAAGAAGCAAAACAAAGAGACCATAGAAGAATTGGAAAAGACTTAGATATTTTTATGACACATAAATTAGTAGGTTCAGGACTTCCAATGTATTTACCAAATGGTGCAACTATTAGAAGAATTTTAGAAAGATATATTCAAGATAAAGAACTTCAATTAGGATATGCACATGTATATACACCATCATTAGCAAATGTAGATTTATATAAAACAAGTGGACATTGGGATCATTATAAAGAAGATATGTTTCCAGTAATGAAAATGGATAATGAAGAAATGGTATTAAGACCAATGAACTGTCCACATCATATGTTAATTTATAAAAATAAAATGCATTCTTACAGAGACTTACCAATTCGTATAGGAGAATTAGCACATGACTTTAGATATGAATCAAGTGGTAGTGTTTGTGGATTAGAAAGAGTTCGTCAAATGTGTCAAAATGATGCACATTTATTTGTAAGACCAGACCAAATAAAAGAAGAAGTAGGAAGAGTTTTAACTTTAATAAAAGAAGTGTATCAAAAAGACTTTGGATTCCCAGCTTCAGCCTTTAAATATAGATTATCTTTAAGAGATAAGGCAAATAAAGAAAAATATATTGATAATGACGAAATGTGGGAAACAGCAGAAAGTCAATTAAGAGAAATATTAAAAGAATTAAATATTGAATTTTATGAAGCAGAAGGAGAAGCAGCATTTTATGGACCAAAAATTGATATTCAAATCAAAACAGCATTAAATCATGATGTAACAATACCAACATGTCAATTAGACTTTGCATTACCAGAAAGATTTGAATTAGAATATATAGGAGAAGACGGAAAAGCACATAGACCAGTAGTAATTCATAGAGCAATTTTAGGTTCATCAGATAGATTTATATCTTTCTTACTAGAAGAAACAAAAGGAAATCTACCAGTATGGGTGGCACCAGTACAAGTAAAAATATTGCCAATTACAGATAATCAACATGACTATGCTTATGAAGTAAAAGAAAAACTACAAACAAAAGGAATTCGTGTAGAAGTAGATGATAGAAATGAAAAAACAGGTTATAAAATTCGTGAAGCACAATTACAAAAAATTCCTTATATGTTGATTGTTGGCGAAAAAGAAGTAGAAGCAAATACAGTATCTATTCGTTCAAGAGAAGATGGTGATATTGGAGTAAAAGCAGTAGATGACTTTGTAGAAGAAATATTGGAGAAAGTGGATAATAAAAAATAAGAAATTTGCCAGATTATATTTAAAATTAAAATATTTCTATTATTCCCAAAAGCCTTTAGATTATCTAGAGGCTTTAAACTTAGTTGGAGATATTTGATAAAAATTCGACAGAATAGTTGACACAAATAGCATTTTATGGTAAAATAAGTAACTGTAATCCGCTTAGTCAAGGTTAGAAAATACTATGTAAGGATAGTTACCTTTTTTAAGGATTAGCGAGTATACAAATAAGGGAGGTGCATTTTAAATGTACGCAATAATTGAAAGCTGTGGAAAACAATACAAAGTAGCAGAAGGAGATGTTGTATTTTTCGAAAAACTAAATGCAGAAGAAGGTAAAAAAGTTACTTTTGATAATGTTGTATTAGTTTCAGAAGAAGGAAAAGTACAAGTAGGAAATCCTTATGTTAAAGGTGTTAAAGTAGAAGGAAAAGTAGTTTCTCATGGTAAAGGTAAAAAAATCATTGTTTTCAAAATGAAAGCTAAAAAGAATTATAGAAGAAAACAAGGACACAGACAACCATACACAAAAGTAGAAATTACATCAATAAAAACAGCTGCTAAAAAAGCAGAAACAAAAAAAGCTACTGAAAAAGTAGAAGCATAATTAATGTGTAAATTAATTGGAAATATATATATTGAACCGAAAGGAGTGAAAAAACATGGCTCATAAAAAAGGTCAAGGTAGTAGCCACAATGGTAGAGAGAGTGAATCAAAGCGTCTTGGAGTAAAAAGAGCTGATGGTCAATTTGTTTTAGCAGGAAATATCCTAGTAAGACAAAGAGGTACAAACGTACATCCTGGAACTAATGTTGGAAAAGGTAGCGATGATACTTTATATGCATTAGTAGATGGAAAAGTTAAATTTGAAAGAAAAGGTAGAGATAAAAAACAAGTAAGTGTTTATCCAGTAGAAAACTAATAGAAAATAATTTATAAAAAGATTTGGTTAAAAGTTATGTGAAAATATAAACATAATATAAAACTAAATCTTTTTTTGTAGAATAAAGTAAATAAAAATGCGAATTTTGAAAAATAAATAGGAATTTTGTAAAAAAGCATTTACATTTTTGAAAAAGTTGTATAGAATATACTAAATTGTGTATAAAATTACAAAAACAAAAGAAAACAAAAAATGAAAGGAAGTATATCAATGAAAATATTGATGTTAACATGGGAATATCCACCAAGAGTAGTAGGAGGAATAGCAAGGGTTGTATATGATTTATCAAGAACTTTATTAAAAGATGGTCATGACGTAACAGTTGTTACATATAAAGATGGAGATGCACCATATTTTGAAGATGATAAAGGTGTAAAAGTATATAGAGTAGATAATTATATGATAAATCCTAATAATTTTATCGATTGGATTATGCAACTAAACTTTAATCTAATTGCAAAAGCAAATGAAATAATAGCAAAAGAAGGAAATTTTGATGTAATTCATGCACATGATTGGTTAGTAGCATATGCAGCAAAAACCTTAAAAAATTCATATAATATTCCAATAGTTGCAACCATACATGCAACAGAAGCAGGAAGAAATAGTGGAATACATGACGAGACACAAAGATATATAAATGATACAGAATGGATGCTTACATATGAAGCTTCAGAAGTTATAGTTAATAGTAATTATATGAAAAATGAACTACAAAGATTATTTGGCCTACCATATGAAAAAATAAATGTAGTACCAAACGGAGTTAATCTAAACTTATTTAATGGAATAGAAAGAGATTATAACTTTAGAAGAAGATTTGCTATGGATAATGAAAAAATTATATTATTTATGGGAAGATTAGTATATGAAAAAGGAATACAACATCTAATTTCAGCTATGCCTAAAATTTTAAATGGATACCATGATTCTAAGCTTGTTATTTGTGGAAAAGGTGGAATGATGGAGGAACTAAAAGCACAAGTAAATGCAATGGGAATATCAAATAAAGTATATTTTGCAGGATATATGAATGGAAAAGATGTACAAAAAATGTATAAAGCAGCAGATGTGGCAGTATTTCCAAGTACATATGAGCCATTTGGAATAGTTGCATTAGAAGCAATGCTATCAGAAAATCCAATAGTTGTATCAGATATTGGAGGGTTAAATGAAATTGTGCAACATAGAGAAAATGGAATGAAAAGTTATACAGGAAATCCAAACTCAATAGCAGATTCAATATTAGAGTTGTTATATGACCATAAATTATGTGCAGACATAACAAAAAAAGCTAAAAATAAAGTTAGAAATGAATACAATTGGAATAAAATAGCACAAGATACTCACTTCACATACCAAAAAGCAATTTGCCAATCAATGGCAGAAAAACAAAAAAGAGAGCTTGAACAAGAAAGAGCTAAGAAAACTAAAAAAGCAGTTAAGGGAGATAACGAAATTACTAATTTACTTAACTTTAGAAAACGTCAAGCATATGCATAATATGTGCAAAATAAAAGATTAAAAATAAAGACTGTCATAAAATATAATAATATATTTTAGAGACAGTCTTTAATAGTCTAAAATATATAATAATATATTTATAAAATATTTAATATTTTATATTTAAGTAATTATAAATTTTAAAAATTGAATTAATAAAAGTATATATAGAAAAATAATTTAAAAATTTTCTTGAATTCTACAAATTTAGCATAAAAAAGGTGTATAATATAGAAGTGATGTAATTAAAATTATAATAAAATAAGATTATAAAATATATAATCTTGGTTTTTAAAATATATTAAATAATTTATATCAAAAATAAAATCAAGAAAATATAAATTTTAAAGAAAGAGGAATAATTATGGAAAAATTCAAATCAGGATTTGTAACATTAATAGGAAGAACAAATGTAGGAAAATCAACATTAATAAATCTATTGGTGGGAGAAAAGGTTGCAGCAATAGCAAATAAAGTTCAAACCACAAGAACAGCAATAAGAGGTATAGTAAATAGAGAAGATTCACAAATAATATTTACAGATACACCAGGAATTCATAAACCAAAACACAAACTAAATGAAACAATGGTTGAAACTTCATTTTCAACTATACCAGATGCAGATATAGTATTATTTTTAATAGAAGCAACAAGTGAAGATATTGGAAAAGGAGATAGAATAATACTAGAAAAGCTAAAAGAAGCTAAAAGAAAAACAATATTAATAATAAATAAAATAGATTTAGTAAAAAGAGAAACTCTTTTAAAATTAATTGAAATATATAGTAAAGAATATAACTTTGAAGCAGTAATACCAATTTCAGCAACAAATTCTAAATATAGAGAAATAATACTAGAGGAAATAGAAAAAAACTTAAAAGAAGGTCCAGCATATTATGATCAAGAAGAATACACAGACCAAACTTTAAGACAATTAGCAGAAGAAACAATAAGAGAAAAAGCATTAAAGTTATTACAAGATGAAGTACCACATGGAATTTATGTAGAAATAGAAAAAATGAAACTAAGAAAAAATAAGCAAAAAGAAGAAATATATGATATAGAAGCAACGATTTACTGTTTAAGAGAATCTCATAAAGGAATAATAATAGGAAAAAATGGAGAAATGTTAAAAAGAATAGGAAGAGCTGCAAGAATAGATATGGAAGAAAATTTTGGTACAAAAATAAATTTAAAAACTTGGGTAAAAGTGAAAGAAGATTGGCTTGATAATCAATCAATAGTTAATAAATTCAAATTACAGTAATAAACTATTAACAAAAAGACAAAAATTGTATAAAATATATAAAAATGCAAAAGATAATATTAAAGGTAAAACTTTAAGAATGGAGATGAAATGTATGATTAAACAAATTGCTTGGGATGCCTTTAAAAAAACGGGAGATATAGAAACATTTTTGGAACTAAAACAGTTTGAAGATACAGAGAATAATATAAAAGATATAACTGTAACTCCAATGGATATGTCAGAAAAAACAAATTATAAATTATAAGAGTAAAATAAAATCATATTTGCAGAATTATATAAGGAGAATAAAAAATGGCAACAACAAAAGTAAAAGGAATAATTTTATCAGAAAATAATATGGGTGATTACGATAAAATGCTAACAATATTAACTCCAAACTTTGGTAAAATTTCGTGTGCAGCAAAAGGTGCTAGAAGACCTAAAAGTGCTTTACTTGCTGGCACACAACTCTTTTGCTTTGGAGAATATTTGATGTATAAAGGAACAAGTACATATCATATAAATTCGTGTGAAACAATAGAAATGTTTTATAATATAAGAACAGACTTAGATAAATTAAAATATGCAATTCATTTAAATAAAATAGTACAAGATATAACAGAAGAAAATGAAAACTGTTATAATATTTTGCAATTATACTTAAATGCTTTATATACAATATCAGAAACAGATAAAGATATGGATTTAGTAGTTAGTATATTTAAGTTGAGAATTTTATGCATATTAGGTTTTACTCCTAGAATTATGTCATGTGTAAATTGCAAAGAAAAAGAAAAACTACAATATTTTAGTATAAGAGACAATGGACTAAAATGTGAAGCTTGTAGCAGACAAGATAAGTCGGCATTATATATGTCAGAAAGTACACTAAATGCTATAAAATACACAGTAACAGCTCCTGCAAAGAAATTATTTTCATTTAACTTAAAAAATGAAGCACTAGAAGAATTTAAGTTAATAACAAAAATATATTTTAATGAAAAATTGGAGAAGGAATATAAATTGGAGGAAATATTTTAAAATAATATTTCTTTTAATAATACTAAAACTAAAACAAAATATTAGTTTTTTAAAAGATTAATATTAAAAAATAGATAAATTGTGAACTAAAAAATTATATAAAAGTAATTAAAAAAAATGATTAAAGCAGACTAATAAATAGTAAATATAACTCGAACTTATCAAAAAATGATAAGTTCGAGTTATTATAAATTACAGATTCAAAAAAATATATATGTAGTAAAAATCAATAAAAATTAGTTTTTAAATACAATGCCATCGATGCAATTATCCCAAATAAATTGCTTAATTTTTTCCTTATTATTTGTACTATAAAATTCAGATAATAAAACTGTAAATTCTGTTAATTTATTATCTGGAACTTTTATAATTCCACAGCCATTTTCAATCATAATTTTATTGGCACATATTGTGCTAGTTCTTTTATTTCCATCCCAGAATAATTGACTTCTCATACCATATAACATATATTCTATTGCTTTTTCAGTTGGATTTTCAATTTTTAATATATCATTTATTTGTTGTTCTACGTTTTCAATATTCGGGATTTCAGGAATGTGATTAGTGCCAGTTATTTGAACTTCACCTTGTCTTAATACTCCCCAAGCAATACTTTCATTTCTTGCCACGAGTTCATTTACTTTACAAATAAATTCAATATTAAATTTTTTATCTATATTGTTTATAACATATTTCCAAGCATCTTTTAAATTTAGAATACACTGAATTTCATCGAGTTTTAAATTTGGAACATTTACACCTTCTAATATAGTTTTGGTTTCTGGAAAAGTGATGTTTAAACCTTCCATTCTTGCATTAGCATATATATTATCTACTAAATTTCTTTTGGCTAAAAATATATTTTGCTCTAAAGTTAAATTATATTTATTATTCATTTTTTTAGTCCTTTCTTTGATTTATATAATTCTTAATCAATCTATATACAATAAGTAAAATCTTTTTAAAAAGCTCATAGTAATTCTTGCTTATATAAATTTGTTATTCTGATTTTTTAGTAATATTTTAAAGTTTGAAATATAGATTAGCTAAAACATGTATAAATTATTATTTTAAATAATCTAAACATATTATATCACAAGCTATTTAAAAATGCTATAATTATAGAAATTAATAAAATAGGAAATATATGAAACTTTTGAGTTTCATAACACGAAGTGAAAATAAATTTAATCTTGAATTTGTTTTTTAGAGATAAGACATTATTAATAAAAAAAGGCAAAAAATAGTTGAAAAAAAACGAAATAACATATATAATAAAAATATATCATAAAAAAACAAAACATAAAAGAAGAAGGGAGCGATTTTTATGAAAATAAAAATGATAGGTAAGGAACTAAAGATAACAGAAGCAATGAACGATTATGTAGAAAAAAAATTAGACAGAATCGATAAATATTTTGAAGATGCAGAAGCAGATGTTACTTTAAAAACAGAAAAAAATGAACAAATAGCAGAAATATGTGTTTTTGCAAACGGAGAAAAGTATAGAGCCGTAACTGAAGACAAAGACTTATATGCATCAATAGATAAAGATATTGATATATTAGAAGGTCAAATCAGAAAAATGAAAACTAAAAAAGAAAAAATGATGAGAGATGGAAGTTTAAAAACAATGGAAGTTTCAGAAGATAAAATAGCTGAAATATCTAATGAAATAATAAAAACTTCTTACTATGAAATAAAACCAATTACACCAGAAGATGCAGTTCTTGAATTACAAGAAAGACCAACACATAACTTTTTAACTTTCATAAATGTTGAAACTGGAAAAGTTAATGTTATACATAAATTAAAAGATGGAAAAAATTATGGTTTAGTAGAACCAGAAGCATAAGACTAAAAATAAGGCAGGAAATCAAATCCTGCCTTTATGTATTTCATACAAAATATATAAAAACAAAATTTAACTTTCTGCCAAATTAATTATATTTTATTATATAATTAGTGAATAAAATATTACTAAAAAATATTTTTAAATTCTAAACTAACTATAACTAAGCTATATAATTAAAAAACTAACAATTCCGTGAAAATAACTATTTCATTTGTTGTTCAGCTTGTTGTATTAATTTTCTTACCATGTTTCCACCTATTCTACCAGCGTCTCTAGCTGAGATGTCACCATTGTAACCATCTTTTAAATTAACACCAACTTCACTAGCTACTTCATATTTGAATTTATCTAATGCATTCATAGCTTCTGGAACTAATTTTTTATTACTGTTGTTTGCCATGTTATTTCACCTCCGTATATATACTTTTTATGAAAAAACTATTGTCTTTTCTAATACTATCATTTGCAATTTTGAAAAAAATAAACAGGAAATTTTTGTTAAAAATAAAAATGAAATCTAATATAAAAAAGGTTTAAAAATTTTTAATCAGTTATTATTTTGCAAATTTAATACAAAGTAATAGTGCAGGGGGATTAACTTATTAAAAGCAGAGCATAAAAGATATGTGAAAAATATACTTGACTTTTATAGAATAATAAATATATAATAGCTAATTAGTAATAAACCAAGGAGGAAAAAATGTATAAATTAGTAGCAATAGATTTAGATGGTACAATGTTAAATAGTTATGGAGTTGTAACTGAAAAAACAAAGGATATAATAAAAAAGTGTATTGAAAAAGGAATAGATGTAATAATTGCATCAGGAAGACCAATAGATTCAATTAAAACAATAGCAAAAGAAATTGGAAGTGAAAAATATTTTATAGCTGGAAATGGAGCAATGATTTATGATATACAAAAAGATGAAGTGATATATGAAAAATATATGAGTAAAGAAAAAGTATTAGAAATAATTAAACTATGTGAAGAAAATAGTATTACATATAATGTATATACAGATAAAACAATTTTAGCTACAAGTCTAAAATATAATGTTTTATATTATCATAAAGAAAATTTGAAAAAAGCAGATAATAAAAAAACTAATATTAGTATTGTTGAAAATATGTATGAATATGTAAAAAATATGAAAGAAGAAAAATTTTTAAAAGTAACAGTATGTGATGAGACTAAAGCTATATTTAATTCTATTATAAGAAAATTGAGACAAATAGATGATATAGAAGTATTAGATGTATTACATATGTCAAGAAAAATTATAAAACAAGGAACAGAAGATATTCCAATAGAATATCATTATACAGAAATATCTCATGCAAATGTTGATAAATGGAATGCGATTGAGTTTTTGATGCAAAAATTAAATTTAGAGAAAGAAGAGATAATAACCATTGGCGATAATATAAATGATAAAAAAATGATAGAAAATGCAGGTATAGGAATAGCTATGGGAGGAAGTACACCAATAGTATGCGAAGTTGCAGATTATATAACAGAGACTAATAATGATGATGGAGTTGCAAATGCTTTAGAAAGATTTTGTTTGTAATCTAAAAGAATTACTAGAATAAATAGTAAAATTTTAATTATTAATTATAAAACATAGATACATATAAATAAAAAATATGACAAAAATTAACTAAAATTGATAATAAAAATTATAAAAATAACAATACATTTATAATATTACAAAAATATTACAGATGTGTTATTTTTATGTTACATACAAAAAATGCAATTGATTTTTATTTGAGATTGATGTAAAATAAAATAAAGTTTATTTGTAAAAAAATATATAAAAATAAATATAAAGGGAGGAATTTGTAATGGCAACAAATCCAATGCAAAGAAAAGCAAGAAATTCATTTTTATTAGGAATGTTAACTATGCTAATAATATCAGGTATAATTATAGCATTCTTATTTATGCAATTAACAAATATTAAAAAAGCAGAAAAACAAGAAAAATTAGCAATGGTAACAGTGTATGCATTAAATAGAGATGTTGATGCAGGAGAAGAAGTAACAGCAGCAGATTTTACTACAACATCAGTAAATAAAAATACAGCACCTAAAGACTATTTAACACCAACAGATTTAAAAGAAAAAAATATAACTAAAATAGCTATGACAGCTGGAACAGTTTTATCAAAAGAAATGATTTATGAAGATGAAACTGAACAAGGAAATGATGTAAGAAAACAAGAATATAATATGTTTGTATTGCCAACAGATTTACAAAATGGTGATTATATAGATATAAGATTAATGCTACCTTCAGGAACAGATTATATTGTAGCTTCTAAAAAAAGAGTAGAAATACCACAAATTGCACAAGTAGATGCAACAGATACAATTTCAGTTAACTTATCAGAAGAAGAAACATTATTAGTTAGTAATGCGATTATAGATGCATGTAAAATTGTAGGGTCAAAATTATATGTTACAAGATATACTGAACCAGGACTTCAAAAAGCTTCAGAATCAACATTCCCAGCTAATAAAGATGTGATGGCATTAATAAATGCTAATCCAAACATTGTTGAGGAAGCAAGACAAGCATTATGGACAAGATATAATGATGGAGATGGTGTAAACCAAAGAAATAATGTTATATCACCAGCGATAACAAATGCAGGAGACCAAGGATTACAAAATCTTCAAACAAAGATAGAAGATAGTATAACAAATTCACAAACAAGAAGAAAAGAATATTTGGATTCTTTATCTGCAGCGCCAGCTACAACAAATGTAACAACTACAACAGATATGACAAATACAACAAAATAAAAGAGAGGAATTAATATGAAGAAAATAGGATTTATAGGAGCGTATGATAAAACAGATTTACTATTGAATTTAGCAAAAATATTGACAGTAATGAATAATAGAGTATTGATAATAGATTCAAGTTTAATGCAAAAAGCAAAATATGTTGTACCTGTTATAAATCCTACTGTTACATATATAACAACATTTGAAAATTTTGATGTTGCTGTTGGATTTAGTAGTTTAAAACAAATAAAAGGATATCTAGGATATTCTGATAATATTGATTTGCCTTATGATATTATATTAGTAGATTCAGATACAGAAGAAAGTATAGAAAACTTTGATTTAATAAATGCAGAAAAAAATTATTTTGTAACGGCATTTGACTTATATTCATTAAAAAAAGGGATGGAAATATTAAGTGGATTGAAAGAACCTTTAGCTTTAACTAAGATATTATTCTCAAAAGATATGACTAAAGAAGAAGATGATTACTTAAATTTTATCTCGTTGGGATATAAAGCTTTATGGAATGATTATAGAATATATTTTTTATTAAATGATGAAGATGCAAATACACTAATTGAGAATCAAAGGGCTTCAAAAATAAGATTTAGAAAATTGAGTTCACAATATAAAGATAGTTTGATATATATAGTTCAAGAAATATTAAGAGATACAAGTGAAAGTAGTATAAGAAAATTCGTTAAAATAATAGAAAGAGGAGTATAACTATGTCAATTGTAACATTTTACAATAATAATATAGAACAAACAGGGAAAACAATGTCAGTAGCAGCAATTGCTACATTTATGGCAATTGAACATAATTACAGAATTCTTATAGTGTCTACAACAAATAAAGAAGATAATTTTAAAAGTTGTTTTTGGGAAGAAAAGAAAAAGAAAAGAAATTTAGGAATATTTGGACCAAATACAAATCTTGAAGTTCAAAATGGTGTTGAAGGTTTAACAAGAATAATTAGAAGCAATAAAATAACACCAGATATAATTACAAATTATACAAAAGTTGTATTTAAAGATAGATTAGAGGTTTTATTAGGAAGCAACCAAGAAGAATGCAATAGTCCAGAATTACAAAATATAGAACAGATATATCCAGAAATAATAAAAGCAGCTAATCAATATTATGATGTAGTGTTTGTTGACTTAGATGAAAATGTGGATGAGGAAACAAAAAAACTAATATTAGATATGTCTGATATAACTGTAGTTAATTTAAGTCAAAATTTAAAAAGCATAAATAAATTTGCTGTAACAAAAGTAGAAATGACAGGAATGCAAAATAGAAAAAAATTAATATTAGTTGGAAGATATGATAAATATTCAAAATATAATTCTAAAAATATAACAAGATATTTAGGAGAAAAAAATCAAGTATTGACAGTTCCATATAATACTCTATTTATGGAAGCAAGTGGTGAAGCAGGAGTGCCAGATTTGTTTTTAAAGTTTAGAAAAATGACAGACACGGAAGATGTTAATGGATTTTTTATATCAGAAATAAGAAGAGCATCTGAAAATATAATTTATAGATTACAAGATTTACAAATGAAATTGTAAAAGAAAGGAGACCTTAAATGACTATAGTAAATATAATAGCTTCTCTAATTATATCACTAGGAATAATATTTGCAGTATATTATTTCTTAAAAAAGAAAAAAGAAGCACCAGTAGAAGAAAAAATAAATGTAGATGATAAAACATATACATTAGATGCAATGAGAGATTTTGTTAAGAGAAGATTAGATGAAATAACAAAAGTCAACTTATATGATATAGGTCTTTCAGAAGAAGAATTAAAAAGAAGAAAAAATAAAAAGTATGAACTAAAAAAAGCATTAAAAGGTTGTACATATGG
>CAUWFY010000022.1:0-13905 GCA_963558115.1 uncultured Clostridia bacterium | reverse complement strand
TTCTTTTTTTGAATAATTATCACTTTTAGCTAATTTTTCAATGTTTTTTTCAGTATTAATTCCAAATAATCCAGCATATAATATACAGGCTATGACTAAATAATAGTTACAATCAGCATTTATTCCATTATATATACATCTTTTACTCCACCCTACTCTGTCCTTTTTTTGCTTTTCTTTGAAATATAATGGAACTGAAATTAATGAATTATCTCTCATAGTAGAATATTTAGTAATATGTTCTTTTAATGGATAATTTGTGCAAGATTTTATTACAGCTTTTATAAACTTATTATGATATATAATTCCGTTTATAAATTTCTTCCCTAAAATACTTAACTCAAATTCATCTTTTTCATCAAAGAATAAATTTTGTTCTCTATTACCTTTCCATAAACTAAAATGCATTGGACAACTTGAAATTTCATTTTCTTCTATGTTACTAAAATGTATGCTTGTATTTTTTAAATATGCTAAATTTTCTGCAAACCATTTGCAAATAAATAATTTATCTGCACTTATATTTGCTACATCTGGCACTAAATCAATTCTATTATGAGTTTTTCCATATGGCATATAATATTCTATATCAATATTTGATTCTAAAATATTATTGACTAAATTATTATTAAATTGTGTTCGTTTGCTTACTGGTAAAGAAGAATAATAGTTTTCTTTATCTATAAATTTATTCTGGTTTTCATCACCCCTCATACAATATATTAATTCAGGTCCTACAATTGGAGTTATTCCTATTTTTAAATATAGATTTACAACATTTTTTAATAATTTTCTTGTGTCATATGGGTGTTTTTTTATATCACATAATATTATTGCAGATTTTTGATTTTTGTCTTTTATAAATGGTATTTTATAAAAACTATTGCTATCTGGTAATAATACCATCCATTCACTATTTTTTATATTTTTAAATTCTGATATCAGATTTCCATTTATACTTATTCCATCAAACCAAGAAACATGTGTATTTCTTATTAATTCTTTAACTCCTACACTTTTAAATAAAATATTACCAGTAAAATCTACAAAGGTAAGATATATATTTTTTATTTCCTCCTTTTCTAATTCTTCTTTAATTTTTTCAATATTCTCTTCTTGTTTATTATTCATATGTATTTTTATCTCCTTTCTATTTTTTAATATAACAAAAATCTTCTATAAAAAAGTAGCAAAACTATTGAGATTATTTTTTAATGTAACATTTACTTGTTGTATACTCAAAATCTTATCTTTGATTATTAAATTTATGTAAGTTGAACTTAACATTAATAAAAAAAGACACGCTAAAAATATGTCTTACTACATTTTTTAGTGTGTCTTTTTTTACTATCTTTTACACATACAATTGTACATGCCCTCTGGATAATAACCATCATAAAGATGACCTCTAGCTCCTAAATGTGATACTGCTTGTGTTGTCACTTTAGTCGCTTTTTTAAAGGTTTTATCTACAAATTGTTGATCTATCCTTTTGTTATTATTGTAATACTCTTGAATAACTACTGAGAGAAACGCATCTCCTGCGCCAGTATCGTCAATTTCAATTGCAGGTGTTTTTAAAACTTTAGAATAAATATGATTTCTGTACACAAAATCTGTTCCAGCTTTTCCTCTTGTTACAATTAACAAGTTAGGTTTTAAAATCTCATAAATTTCTTCTAAAGATTCTACTTCAAATTTAGCTAATAAATATTTTTCTACCAATTCATTCAATTGCAATACTTCAATTTTTCCTTTCAAAAATGCTATAATTGAATTTGACGTTAACGGAATTAATTTTTTTATCCTACCTAAATCCAAAATTTTGTCATTTGTTGTATTAAAAATTAAATTTGCATTTTCAGAACTAATAGAGTCAAGAATTAATACATCTCTTCTTTGAATTTTACTAATACATTTTTCGTAATTTTTTATAATTTGTCCTCGCCATGTTTTTTCTTGACATATAGGACAAGTTTTTTCACATCGATGAGTTCCATATTGGGTTGGAATAATATGATACCTTAGAGTTTTATAATTTGTTATACTTACATCACTTAGATCTACTCCAAGTTTTTTCATATAATAAAGTATTATATCTCCTGTCATATCTGACCCACAACTAGAAAATACTTTTGTTTTATACCCTCTTGATGTTAAATTTGCAATTACATTAAATCTTGACGCTCCTCCATCTACTTTTACTAGCTTTTTTTGACCATTTTCATCTTTGTAATAACAATCTGCAACTAAATCTCCTACTGCAATAAACCGACGTTTTGTTTGTCTTTCCATTTTTAGTTCTCCTTTTTTATTCTTATTACATTGCTACTATATACATTTAATGTATATGCCAGATAGTATCATATTATTATATGCTTGTCAATTTTATTAATGTGTCACTCACATAAAGTTAAGACAGTTACTAAAAAATAGTAACTGTCTTTTAGGATATAATATGAAATTATCTTTTTATCGTTGTCAAATCTAATTTATACTTTATTGGTCTATACTGTACTCCATACATATCGAATGCTTTCATCTCTGATTTATTTAACCTCCGAACAATTGTAGTTTTCCTGTTTTTACTTGCATAATGTATATCCTTCAATATAGGTTCTAACTTAGATATATTGAAAAATGTCCTTGTTCGTATTTGATATAAATGTGGGTCGGTTTTGCATCCTAATTTTTCTTCTACAAATTTTCTTTGGTCTGGAGTTAAATTCCAATATAATACTTTTTTACCCTTATTTTTTTCATTGAGTATTTGATGTTTTAACTTAGAATACCGATAATCTTTGTTTTTCATATTGTAATCCTCCTTAAACTTAGTTGATAACTTTATTATACCATATTATTTTTATAAATCAAATGTTTTTTCCAAGATTATTTAACTCATATTATTTGATTTGATACTTTACTCTTATTAGATTTATATATTTTGTTATTAAATTTTATATTATGATTAAAATAAGTTTTTTAGGTATTTTGCTAATATTAAATAAGTATGATTATCAAAACTTTATTTCAAATTATATTATAGAATGAATCTCCTCTAAAATATTATCATTCACTACATTTTTAAAATCAATAGAAATTTTACTTTCAGACACATTAAATTCTAACATATCAAGTTTGTTTTCTTCGACTATTTCTATTATTTTCTTTATTGCTTTAGTATTTCTTACTATTCCATTACCTATAATTGAAATTCTCGAAATGTCTTTTTTTACTACACTTTTTATTGTATCTTCTTCTATTATATCTGAAATTACTGTTCCAGGTTTATTATTAAAAGTAGATTTTGTTATAATTGGAATTTTAAATTTTTCTCCTATTTCTACACATCTATTGTGTAATACTTTAGCTCCTTCACTAGAGATTTCTAGCATTTCATCATATGATAATGCTGATAATTTCTTTGCTTCCTTAATAACATTTGGATCTGTTGTATATACTCCATCTACATCTGAAAAAATGTAACAATTTTTAGCATCCAAAGCAGCTGCTACTGCTACTGCTGTTGTATCTGAACCGCCTCTTCCAAATGTAGTTATATCCATATTTTCATTTATACCTTGAAAGCCTGTAATTATAACTATGTTTTCATTTTCTAGTTCTTTTCTTATTCTTTCTGTGTTAATATTTTTTATAATGGCATTTTGGTTTGTATTATTAGTATATATTCCTGCTTGCCATCCAGTTAAGGATATTGCATTATATCCCATACTATTTAATAAAATACTTAACTTTGCTGCCGACATTTGTTCTCCGGCAACTTATCAATGCATCCATTTCTCTTTTTTGAACATTGCTCGATAATTCTCCGAGCTTCTTCAATTAATTTGTCTGTTGTTTTTCCTTGTGCTGATAGTATTACTACTATCTTATTTTTTTTGTTGTACAGATTTATAATCTTTTCTGCAACTATTTTCAGTTTTTCGTTATTTGCAACTGAACTTCCTCCAAATTTTAATACTATTGTGTCATTCATTTTGAGCACCTTCTTTTATCAATTAATATAGAGAGCTTAACTTAATTAAATTTAGCTCTCTTGTATTATATTCTAGATTTTTTTTATTGTCAATTTTTTTATCATGATTTCGGGGTCGGAGAGAAAAATCATTTTACCAAAATGATTTTTCTCTCCGACCCCGAAATCACCTTGTCTCCAACCTCGAAATCACGACCTCTAAATTACTTTTTAAAATTCACTTAGATTCTACTTTTCAGATAACTTTCAATAAATCCATCTATATTGCCATCCATAACACTTTCTACATTTCCTACTTCATAATTTGTTCTATGGTCTTTTACCATTGTATATGGGCAAAAGACATATGAACGAATTTGGCTTCCCCAAGCTATGTCTCTTTGCTCTCCTTTTAAATCTTCTATTTTATCTTTTTGTTCTTTTTCCTTTAAGTCTAAAAGTTTTGATTTTAACATTCTCATAGCTGTTTCTCTATTTTGGATTTGTGAACGTTCTGATTGACATGCTACAACTATATTAGTCGGGATATGTGTAATTCTTACTGCAGAAGAGGTTTTATTTATATGTTGTCCACCTGCTCCTGAAGCTCTATATGTGTCTATTCTTAAATCATCTTGGTTTATATCTATTTCTATATCATCTGTTATTTCTGGTAAAACTTCTAGGGATGCAAATGAAGTATGTCTTCTTCCTCCACTATCAAATGGTGATATTCTTACTAATCTATGTACTCCCATTTCTCCTTTTAGATAACCATATGCATTTTCTCCATTAACTTCAAAAGTAACACTTTTTATTCCTGCTTCTTCTCCCTCTAAGAAATCTAGTTCTTTTATTTCGTAATTATTTTTATTTGCCCATCTTACATACATTCTATACAACATTTCTGCCCAGTCTTGTGATTCAGTTCCTCCTGCTCCTGGGTGTATTGTTATAATTGCATTGTTATTGTCATATTTTCCTGATAGCAATGTGTCAATTTCTAATCGTTCCATTTCAGTTGCAATTTTTTTGGTACTTTTTAATATATCTTTTGCAATTTCTTCATCTGGTTCTAAATTTACTAGTTCTGTTAATTCTTCTATATTTTTTAGTTCTGTTTCTATATTTCTATATTTTATACACTTTCCTTTTATTTTTTTTATTTCTGATAAAACTTGTGTTGAGTTTTTAGCATCATTCCAGAAATTTGGTTCTAGTGTTTTATTTTCTAATTCTTTTAGTTTTTGTTCTTTATTATTTATGTCAAAGTGACTCACCCAAATCTTTTAATTTTTGATTTAATTCTTGAACTAATTTTGAATTTTCTTCTAGTTCTAACATTTTATCACTCTCCTAAGTTTATTTTTATTAATTTAAAAATATGTATCTAATTTTTTTGATTTTTTGTATTATAACATATTCTAACTTCTTTAACAATATTGATAGATGCTAATTCAGAAAAACATTATCCA
This sequence comes from uncultured Clostridia bacterium, assembly GCA_963558115.1. Taxonomy (GTDB): domain Bacteria; phylum Bacillota; class Clostridia; order TANB77; family CAG-508; genus CAG-269. The sequence continues at coordinate 8,454 of CAUWFY010000022.1, read as the reverse complement.
ATAACTCGACATTTCTATCATTATAGTTAAAAAAATAAATTCTAGCTTTTTTCTAGAATTTATTTTTTTATTATATAGAAACTACTATGAAATTTGTAGATTATGAAACTCACAACAAAACAAATTAGTTAATACAATAATCATATATAAAAAATGTCATTTTTGCTTCTTTACCTTGTATAAAAAAAGTTTTAGACTTTTCTTTCCTTTTTATCATTCCTTGATGTTCATAAAATCCATAGTTGCACGATGTATCTGTATATAAGTAAAAGTCTTTAATGTTTTGTGATTTCATATATTCTAACATATTTGAAAACATTCTTTTTCCTATTCCTTTTCCTCGAGCTTTGCTAGATATTGCAAAAAAAGCAACTTCACCTTCATATTTTTTTGTACATTCATTTAAAAGTTCTTCATCTATTGAATTCACACTTGAAAAAATTTTTGATGTTTGCCTTCCTTCTGTAGATAAATATAATGATATAATATCTCTTATTTGTTTAATTCGATATTTGAAAGGACATCTATGAATTTTAGAATTCTTTGCCATTATGATTCCTATGGGTTGATTATTTAGTAATGCTACTTGTGTATAAGTTTGGTTTGTTAAACAACTACTTAAAAACACTTTTGCCATTTTACGCGCTATTTTAGAAGAACAAAGATCATTGTAGTGCCAGGCCTCTATAATAATTTCTTCAATAATCTTTGAATCTTCCTTCTTAAATTCTCTAAAAATTATTTCTTCTTTCATATTATACACTCCTTTTCTACTATTAGTATAAAGTGTGCAGTAAGTGTAAAGTCAATAGCTATTCTTTAATTTTATGATCTGTTCTTCTATTTCTCTTGATTTTTCATTAACTATTTTAATAAAATCTTTTGAATTTGGATTTTTTATATAAGTTTTAATTTCTTCTATACTCATATTTAGCTCTTTGAACATACGAATATATTCAAAATCTATGCTTTGTAAATTACTATAATATCTGTAATTATTTTCCCCTTTGTAATTTGGAGAAAATAAACCTATTTTATCATAGTAATGTAATGTGCGTTTATTAACATTATGTAATTTTGCAAATTGAGCTATTGTTAAATATGAATTTTCTTTATTCATAGTAAATTTTACTCCTTTCTCTAATGTTCTAGTTAATAATATTCTTCCTAATAAATATTAATTGTCCTCTATTACTAAGTTTTATGTTTTTTACCATTTTATTTATTTTAATAGTAAACTTGCAATCCATTTTTATCCTAACTATTAATAATAAATTTTACAATATTTATAAACTTTCCTTTATCATATTATATCATAGGGTGATTATGTTATAAGTTATTCATACTTCCTTTTTTCTATTTTTGCATTTTACATAAAGTTGTGGTATAATAGATTATATAATGTTTTTGAAACCAAAAAGTATATATTCTTGGAGGTTTCAACCCTCCAAGATAATTTAAGGAGGATTACACTATGAAAAATTTTTTACAATTAATTAAGCAACCTACTAATCATTCTAAATTCAAAATAACCACTGATTGTTTTGGAAATTACTATACACCATTAAACTACAATTCAGTTAAAGATTTTGGTGGAATGAAACTCATGACCGAAGTTCTAAGACATACTAATGATGCTGCAAAAAGACAACGGTATTTAACAAATGATGCAAATCTTTTAGCAGAAAAAGTTTTTGCTAAAATTGAATGGAAGCAAATTATTGTTGATTACCAAATTTCTCATCAAATATTGTGTAATCAATATAGTTTTGTTTTACATACTAATGGCTTGTGGCCAATGCTCTTAGAAAAATTTGTAGATTATGATGTTATAATTACAGAACAGGAATTTAGACCTGTGGCAGGTATAATTATGAAATGTCTAAGAGATTTAGAAAGTAAAGAAAAAAATTATATTGATCAAATCGCTAACTCTTGTATTCATCCTAGAAAAGATGGTAGATTAGAAATTGTCTTTCCAGGAAAACTTTGGGGTGGTAAAAAAGTTGTAGAACACATTTTAAGATTAGCTGAAAAAAGAGGTATATGCATAATAGAAACAAATACTAGTCCTATAAAACAAAAAGTTGTTCTCCCATATGGTTGGAGTGTTTCAGACTATACTGATGGCGAAGGATATTACTTCATATTAGACGACTTCGGCAGAAAAATTGCTGTTTTCAGAGTGACTTGGCTTCCAAATGAACTAAACAATGGAGAAGTTGACTTTTTTATGCTAGATGATGATATTGATAAGATTCCTAATAAAGATACACCTAAGTTAAATGGAACTTTTATAAAATCTCTTTTACATAAAAAAACTCTTTTTTAGAAAAATTGTAAAATTTTTAAAACTAACTTTAAAACGGTACAACTTATCTGATTGTACCGTTTTAATAATTTCACAATAATTCTTCAGCACAAGTTGAAGCATTATTACTTTTGCATTTATATTATGCATTCTTTCCACAACAATTTTTGTATTTCTTCCCACTTCCACATGGACATGGGTCATTTCTTCCAACCTTTGGTCCTTCATTTCTTATAGTTCTATCAACATCCGTTCCTATTTTTGAACCACCATCCACACTATGAATTGCCTCTAATGCTGCACCTGTAATTTTTACAGTTTCTTGTCTTTTATTTTCTGTTTGTTGTCTAATATTCATAAGAATTTTTGTAACATCAACTTTAATGTCTGAAATCATTTCTTCAAACATATCCATACCTTCAATTCTGTATTTTACTACTGGATCTTGTTGTCCATATGCACGAAGTCCGATACCATTTTTTAATTCATCCATATTATCAATATGGTTCATCCATTTTTCGTCAACTACTTTAAGCATTACTATTCTTTCAAGTTCTCTCATTTCGTCAGAACCAATTTCTTCTTCTTTAGCTTTGTATTTTTCTTCAGCTCTTTTTTGTAATTCTTCTAAAATTTTATTTGAATCTTTTGAATTTTCTTTTATAGCATCTAGCATTTCAATTCCAAAAGTATTTAATATATCTTGATTTAATGCTTCAACATTTACATTTCCTTCTTCATCTTCAACATACATATTTACCATTGCTTCTGCAACTGCTTGTATCATATTTGATATGCTTTCATGTATGTTTTCTCCATCTAATACTTGTCTTCTTTGTGCATATATAATTTCTCTTTGTGCATTCATTACATCGTCATATTTTAATACATTTTTACGAATGCTGAAGTTTCTTCCTTCTACTTTCTTTTGAGCATTTTCAACAGCTTTTGATATAATTCTTGAATCTATTGGCATATTTTCATCTGCCCCAATTGTATTATATACTTTTGTTATTGTATCTCCACCAAAGATTTTCATTAGGTCATCATCTAATCCAATATAGAATTTAGATTCTCCCACATCTCCTTGACGTCCAGAACGTCCTCTTAATTGGTTGTCAATTCTTCTTGATTCATGTCTTTCTGTACCAATTATTTTAAGACCTCCAGCTTCAACAACTTTTTCTTTTTCTTCTTTTATTTTTTCATCATATTTGTTTACTAATTCTTTGAAATCTTCTCTTGCTTTTAATATTTCTTGGTCATCTGTTTCATAATATGTGTTTGCTTCTTCTATGATTTCATGAGATACTTTTTTCTTTCTCATTTCTTCTTTTGCTAAAAATTCACTATTTCCACCTAAAATAATGTCAGTACCACGTCCTGCCATATTTGTTGCTATTGTAACTGCTCCAAATTTACCAGCTTGTGCTATTATTTCAGCTTCTTTTTCATGATATTTAGCATTTAAAACTTCGTGTTTTATTCCTTCTTTTCTTAATAAACTACTTAATTTCTCAGATTTTTCTATTGAAACAGTGCCTACTAAAACTGGTTGACCTTTTTTATGACTTTCTTTAATGCTATTTACAATTGCATTGAATTTAGCTTTTTCATTTTTATATATTACATCATTTTCATCTTTACGAACCATTGGTTTGTTTGTTGGAATTGCCACAACATCTAAATTGTATATTTCTTCGAATTCAGCTTCTTCTGTCATTGCAGTACCTGTCATACCTGATAATTTGTCATACATTCTGAAGTAGTTTTGGAATGTAATTGTAGCTAAAGTTTTTGATTCATCTGCTATTTTTACATGTTCTTTTGCTTCAATAGCTTGATGTAATCCATTGTTATATCTTCTTCCATACATGATACGACCAGTAAATTCGTCAACAATTAATACTTCTCCATCTTTTACAATGTAATCAATATCTTTTTTCATTACTCCATGAGCTCTTAAAGCTTGATTTACATGATGTACTAATGTTGAATTTTCTAAATCATTGAAATTTTCTAAGTTAAATGCTTGTTCTGCTTTTTTAATACCTTTTAATGTAAGTGAAGCAGATTTGGCTTTTAAGTCTACTATATAATCATAATTTTCATTATCTTCTGCTTGTTCAAAATCTTTTACATCTTCTTCAACTATAACTTTTGGAGTTAATTTTGATACGAAGTTATCGGCTTTTTTATATAAATCTGATGATTGATTTGCTCTACCAGAAATAATAAGAGGTGTTCTTGCTTCATCTATTAAAATACTATCTATTTCATCGACAATTGCATAATGTAATCCTCTTTGAACTAATTGGTCTTTATATATAACCATATTATCTCTTAAGTAATCAAATCCAAATTCATTATTTGTACCATATGTAACATCAGCTGCATATGCTTCTTGTTTAGCTTTTGGTTCCATTCCTGCTACTACTAAACCAACAGATAGTCCTAAAAATTTATATAATTTTCCCATCCATTCACTGTCTCTCTTTGCTAGATAGTCATTGACAGTAATAACATGAACTCCTTTACCTTCTAGAGCATTTAAATATACTGGTAATGTTGCAACTAATGTTTTTCCTTCTCCAGTTTTCATTTCGGCAATTCTACCTTGGTGTAGAATAATACCACCTATTAATTGGACATCAAAATGTCTCATTCCTAAAACTCTTTTTGAAGCTTCTCTAACAACTGCAAATGCTTCTGGTAATATATCATCTAAAGTTTTACCATCTGCTAATTGTTTTTTAAAATAATCTGTTTTTTGTCTTAATTCATGGTCTGTTAACTTGGAAATCTCTTCTTCCATGTCATTTATTTTCTTTATTATTGGCTTTATTCTTTTTACTTCTTTTTCACTGTATGTTTTAAATAGTCCCATTTTGTATCTATTCCTCCTAAGTTTATATTTTTCCTTGTAACTATACCACTAAATTATTATTTTATCAAGAGTTTTACTTCAAAAACTTGATAAAGATAGCTTTATAATTTTTCTTTCATAAAATTGTTTTTTCTGCATAGATTTTACTAAATTTATTTAATAAAAAGGAGCTATTTATGTTTATATATAATTTTAAAGTTAATGGAAGTAAAATTTTTAAGTATTTCTTTACTTTTATAGTTATTCTTATTGTTTTTATAATGATTTTTGTTAGTTTTAAAGTATTTAATGGTGCTAGTACTGCTAAGGAAATTTCTTCATGTATTCCTCAAAAAGATGCTTTTAAAATAGCGACTAAAAATTATACTAATGTACTTAAATCTGTTCATGATAATATTGATACATATGTTGGTAAAAAGATTAATTTTGTTGGCTATGTTTATAGGGTTTCGGATTTGAAAGATAGCCAATTTGTTTTAGCTAGAGATATGATTATTTCTTCTAATAGACAGTATGTTGTTGTAGGTTTTCTTTGTGATTATGGAAATGCTAAAGATTTTAAAGATGGTTGTTGGGTTGAAATGACTGGTAAAATTACTAAAGGTGATTATCATGGTGATATGCCTATTATTGAGGTTAGCAAATTAAAAGTAGTTGATAAACCTAATGAGGAATATGTGTATCCTCCTGATGAGAGTTATATTCCTACTAGTGAGGTGCTATAAAACAACAAAGAGCCTATCTAGGCTCTTTGTTGTGGTAAATCATCACAAATATTTCGTAACAGCTTCCTGAATCCAGCGTGGAAGATTGTCAAATTCTTTTCGACAAAAAGAATATATTTCTTCAGCAATAATATCTAATTTTTCACGCATAGGATAGTTTCTCCAATTATACCGTCCTTTTTCAAGTCCCATATAATCAGCTAGTACTTGGCGAGGATGCTGTCTAGGAAAGTATGTGTTTGGATCAGAAGTAATATACCAATTATCTTTCTGGTCAATATATAACATATACGGATATTGACCAAAATTGGAAATTAAATCTAATGGTTCAATTTGTGCAGGATACAAACCGCTCTTGTGAATTTCATCCAACACAGGCATATCAGTCGGAGCTAAATGGATATGTGCATGAACAATAGATGTTGTATGTTTTCCGCCTCCATCTCTTCCAGAACCACATTCAAAAACAAAAATTTCTTTTTTATATACAGACTTTAAAATAAAGCGTATATCATTTAAAACTCGAAGAAATTCTTGATATTCTTCTTTTGTCAATTCTGCAAAAGACATAATATGCTTTTTGGGCACAATCATTACATATCCATCAAAAAATGCTCCCAATCCTGGAATAACAATAAAATTATCAGATTCATATAAAATATGTTCCGGTTTGTCTGGATTTCCTTCTATAACTTTGCAAAGAAAACAGTTCCTTTTTATTTCTTCTGGATCGGTTGCAGTAGAATCAAAAAATACATGATCTCCAACATCAATATCATAAGAATCCAAAATCTTAGGAAAATCTTGTAAAATATTCTTTGTTCCTAATTGCAAATTTTTAGCCTTGCTTTCACCTTCAACACAATTTAGTACAATTGGCCGAAATTTTATAATTAAATCCAGTTCCATATTTTCTGCAACATAAAGTACATTTTTATTATGTCGAAAAACATTTTCAACTACCACCATTGAAAGTTCTTTTACAACGCTAATTGCTTTAAATCCTTTTATTACTTTAATTGCTTCTTGTACAATATTTTTATCTCCAGTTAAAATAATAATTCGTTGTGTTTTATTCATATTTATTCCTCCATTTCTCATAATGCAATTCATCTACTATAATAATTTGTGTATTTTTTATAGGTCCTTTTTCCATTTCTGGAAGAAAAATATCTCTAACCATTCTTACAATGGTTGCATGAGTGGCAATAAGAATCTTTTCTGTATTATATTTTTGAAATAAATCTTCAACGAAAGAAATCACTCTTTCTTGCACTTGTTGATATGTTTCGCCATTTGGTGGTTGTACTAGACCTTGAATATACAACTCTGTTGTAGCCTCATCAATAATGTTATATGGCTTTCCTTCCCAATCACCAAAATCTCTTTCAATAATCCTTTCATCTACAATATGTGATTGATTTGGAATAATCGCATCTAAAGTTTGTTTCGTTCTTCTTAATGGTGAACAATAGTAATAATCAAAATCTTTACTGCTATATTCAAATCCTTCACAAGCTGTTCTTTCTCCTTCTTTGCTTATGTTACAGTCTGTTCTTCCTGACCAAACACCTCCTTTGTTCATTTCTGTTTTTGCATGCCGTATGAAATATAATGTTGGCATATATTTACCTCCTTAAAATTTTATGATATACTTTTATTATACCATAAATTAACATTATTTACAATGTTAACTTAATGTATGTATAATTTTAAAAAAGAAAAAGGAGATTTTATTATGAACAAACCAATTTTGTTTCCAGATTATGAACATAGTATTCTAAATCTAATGTCATCTATATTAAATAATTATAAAGTACAAACATCTCACGCCAGTTTATCAAATCTAGATAAACTACTCAAAAATGATTATACAAATGTTGTTTTACTTATACTTGATGGAATGGGAGATAATGTTTTAAAAAATGCTTCTCCAGATGGTCTATTTGAAAAGCATAAATTAGATATTATTACTTCTGTATACCCTTCTACTACAACTGCTGCATTAACTACTTTTTATTCTGGAAAAAGTCCAGTAGAAACTGGCTGGATTGCATGGTCACAATATTTTAAGGAATATGGTAGGGCTATTGATATGTTACCTTATATCGATTCTTATACTGGAGAGCCTCTTCCAAGAAATAAATTTGATGTTTATGATTTGCTTAAATATCAAACAGTTTATTCTCAGATAGAAAATGCAACAAATAATAATGTAAAAACCTATGAAATCAAACCTGTACATTGTGATGCAAAAGCAGATAAATGTATACATATTAAGAATTTAGAAGAAATGTGTAATTCTATTGAAACATTATGTAAGAGTAATGAGAAAAAATATATTTTTTCTTATTTCGATAATCCTGATAGTATAAATCATAAATTTGGATGGAATTCTAACGAAACAAAAGAATTTATCCTTTATGCTGAAAAGTTATTAAATAATTTAAAAAATAGCTTGTCAGATACAAATACTTTAATAATTATATCTGCTGACCATGGACATAATAATATAAATAAGAATTTTAATA
>CAUWFY010000021.1:0-14088 GCA_963558115.1 uncultured Clostridia bacterium | reverse complement strand
TTCACTTATTTTTTCTTCTACTTCATCAATTTTTACTATCATTTTTTCTTGAGTATCTCTTCTTACTAATGTAACTTGCTCATTTTCTATATCTCTTGGTCCCATTTCAAGTCTTACTGGTACTCCTCTCATTTCCCAGTCATTAAATTTATATCCTACTGAGTAATTATCTCTATCATCTAATTTTGTTCTAAATTTTTTACTTAATTTTTCATTTAATTTTTTATTTTCTTCTAAAACATTTTCTTTTTGTTGAGCAATAGGAACTATTACTACTTGAATTGGAGCAACTCTTGGTGGTAATTTTAATCCACGATTATCTCCATGAGCCATTATTACTGCTCCTATTAATCTTGTGCTTATTCCCCATGATGTTTGATATGCATATTCTTGTTCTCCTTCTTTATTTTGGAATTTAACATCAAAAGCCTTTGTAAAGTTTTGTCCAAAGTAATGTGATGTTCCTCCTTGCAATGCTCTACCATCATGCATTAATGTTTCAACAGTATAAGTTGCTTCTGCTCCTGCAAATTGCTCCTTTTTAGTTTTTTGTCCTTTTAATACTGGTATTGCTAATAAATTTTCAATAACATCTGCATATACATCTAACATGTTTAATGTGAATTTTTTAGCTTCTTCTTCTGTTTCATGAATTGTGTGTCCTTCTTGCCATAAAAATTCTCTTGAACGCAAGAATGGTCTTGTTTCCTTTTCCCATCTTAATACATTACACCATTGATTATATAAATATGGTAAATCTCTCCATGAGCTTAGCCATTTTGAATACATTGTTGAAAATACAGTTTCTGAAGTAGGTCTAACACATAGTCTCTCTTCTAAATCTTCTTCTCCACCTTTTGTAACCCAAGCTACTTCTGGTGCAAATCCTTCTACATGGTCTTTTTCTTTATTTAATAAACTTTCTGGAATCAATGCTGGCATTGAGACATTTTTTACTCCATATTCTTTGAATTTATTATCTGCATATTTTTGTATATTTTCCCATATTTCATATCCATAAGGTCTTATTGCTATGAATCCTTTTACTGAAGTATAATCAGCAAGTTCTGCTTTTAACACAATATCTGTATACCATTGTGCAAAGTCTTCATCTATATTAGTTATATCTTGAACAAATTCTTTATTTTTTCCCATATTTATCTCTCCTATCTCTATAAATATTATTACTAGATATCTTTATTTATCTTAATTTCTTATTTTATCGTGATTAAAAAATATTTTTTTATAAAAAACTTTATGCTTTTGCTATTTACTTTTTAATTATTTAATTTCTGCTTTTGAAGCATTTTTATTTCTTATCTCTATTTTTCATTATTTTAATAAATTTATTCTCCCGTACCCTCTCCGGGCATTGGCTCACCTTTTTTATATTCTTGAATTTCTTCTCTTGAATTATTTTTACCAATTTCCTTATTATCATCTTCATTCATGTTTTTTACTTCTTCTTGATATTTTTCATCACTTAAATCATCTATTATAATTTGTTGATTTTCATCCAATTTATATCTTGGTAAATCTGGTAAATCATTTAGTGATGTATATCCAAACATTCTTAAAAATTCATTCGTAGTTTTATATGACATAGGTTTTCCAGGTAAATCTACTTTTCCTGCTTCTTCTACTAGACCATATTCTAAAAGTTTATATACACAAGCATCAGCAGAAACTCCTCTAATAGCTTCTATTTCTGCTCTTGTAACTTTAGGATTATATGCAATAATTGCAAGTGTTTCTAATGCTGCATTTGATAAATTTGGTTTTGTTCTTTTATCTAAAATTGGATATATATATTCATATAATTCTTTTTTTGTAGCTAATTGATAACCATCTTCAATTTTTATTATTTCAATACCACGGTTATCTTTTTTATAATCTTCTTGCATATTTTCTATTATACTTTGAATTTCTTCTTCATTTTTTTCTAATACCAATATTAACTCATTTATTTTAACAATTCTTCCTGCTGAAAAAAGTATTGCTTCAATAATTGCTTTTATTTTATCAACTTCCATTTTATCTCCTACTTTTGTTTTTTCTCTTATATATTATGTCAAAAAAATACTGATATGTCAATGAAATTTCAGTAAAATACTTGTATCTTATTTTTATATATGTTAAGATTAACAAAATAGATATTTATTATATTAACAGTATTCAACCTGCAAAAAGAAAAGCTATCAAAGGTATTTTAAAGGTTATTTTTACTGTTATATACTTAAAAATCTTATATACTGTCAGGATAAAAGCTGATTTTTATTTTAAAATAAATTTTAATACTAAATCATTTTCACTTTATATTGTGAAACTAAAAGATTTCATAGTTTTTTCTATATAATATCAATAAATGTTTAGTTATAGTATTAGGAGGTTTATAATAATGAATGATAATAAAGATTTAGAAATTGTATCTGGTGATGATTCTAACTTAAATATATCTCCAGTTTATGAACATATTAATCCTGGAAAACCTAAAGACACTAATAAAAAACCTGAGAACATTGTTATTCCTAAGGAGAAAAAGAAATCTCAAAATTAAAGGAGTATTTATGAAATTTTTTAAAAAATTATTTATACTAATATTAATACTAATTTTAGTAGCTTTTAGTTTTGCCTTTATCATAGGATTTTCATATTATTCAAAAGCTTTAGACGAAAAACCTCTATTAACTAGAGTAGAGGAAATTACTAAAAAAGAAAACTATGTACCTTTTAACAAATTATCTAAAGATTATATAAATGCAGTTATTGCTGTTGAAGATCATCGATATTATACTCACAATGGTGTAGATTTTATAGGAATTGCTCGTGCTTTATATACAAATATACGTGATGGAGAATTTGATGAGGGTGGTAGTACAATAACTCAACAAGTTGCTAAAAATGTGATTTTTAATCAAGATAAAACTATTGTAAGAAAATTAGGAGAAATATTTGCTGCTTTTGATTTAGAGAAAAATTTTTCTAAAGAAGATATATTTGCCTTATATGTAAATACTGCTTATTTTGGAGAAGGTTATTATGGTATTTATGATGCAAGTCATGGGTATTATAATAAAGAACCTAAAGACTTAAACTTAGATGAAGCTTCTATGTTAGCAGGAGTTCCAAATGCTCCTTCAATATATGCACCTACTGTTAATTTGGATTTAGCCAAAAAAAGACAAAAACATGTACTAAAAGCTATGCTTGAATATGGATATATTTCTGAAACAGATTTTAATTCTATTGTAAAATAAATTTAGTATTTTAAAAAAAATAGCGAGTCTACATAAGCAAAGCTATCGCATGTCTTTTTAACTTCACTTTTACTTGTTGTATAATCAAAAAATTCATTTTTATTATATAATTATAAAACTTCTCATATAATTTATATGGGAGGTTTTTTTATGAGATTTATTACTTTAAATGGGAAAAAATTTATCAAGCGTTTTTCTATTTTTATATTTTGTTTTATATTTTTTTCGATTTGTTACTTTACTTCAAAAGATAATATTAAATTTATAGAAACAAATTCTAGATATTTTTCTCTTGAAGAATTTCATTCTAAAATTCAAAATATTACTAAAGAAAACCAAAAAATCGCCTATTTAACTTTTGACGATGGTCCTACAAAAAGCTCTACTCCTAGAGTTCTTGATATATTAAAGGAAGAAAATATAAAAGCTAATTTCTTTGTTATTGGAAAATATGTAAATCATCATCCTGATTTATTAAAACGAATATATGATGAAGGGCATTTTATAGGTAATCATGGCTATAACCATAGTAATTCTAAACTATATGGAAATGATGAAAGTTTCATTAATGAAATTACTAGTACAGATAAAGAAATTTCTAAAGCTTTAGGTATTGATAATTATTCTTCACATTTATTTAGATTTCCTTATGGTTTTAGCTCTCGTGTTTATAAAAAAGAAAAAATACATTGTGTAGAATTATTAAAAAATCTAGGATATACATATGTAGATTGGAATTGTTTGAATAAAGATTCTGAAAGAAAATATAGTAAATATCAATTAGTACAAAACTTAAAAAAATCTGCTAAGGATAAAAATAATCTTATTATATTAATGCATGACACTACTGATGTTAGTGATTCTGCTTCTGCATTAAAGGATAGTATTTATTTTATTAAATCAGAAGGATATCAGTTTAAAACATTTAATGAATTATTTTAGATTATTAAAATTTAATTTAAAATATCATAAAAATGGGCTTCTCTAAAATATTTTTATATTCTAGATTAGCCCTTTTTTTAATATATAAAAAGTTCTTTCTTATGCATTTTCATTACTTTTCCATTATATTCATTTTTTTCTTTATCCCTCTTAATGCAATTGACGATTGATCTGGACATGATGTTCTGTAATATTAATGTGAACATCTTTTAATTGTTGTTCTGATACTCTTGAAGGTGCTCTCATTAATAAATCTCTTGCTTTTTTATTTTTTGGAAATGCTATTATTTCTCTTATATTTTGTGAATCTGCAATTAACATTACCATTCTATCAACTCCAGGTGCTGCCCCTGCATGTGGTGGAGTTCCATATTGGAATGCATTATATAATGCACCAAATCTATTTTTTACATCTTCTTCGCTATATCCTGCTATTTCAAATGCTTTTACCATAATTTCTGGATTGTGATTTCTAACTGCACCTGATGCCATTTCATATCCATTACATACTAAATCATATTGATATGCTAATATATCTAATGGATTTTCGTTTTCTAATGCTTCTAATCCACCTTGTGGCATTGAAAATGGATTATGACTAAAATCTATTGTTCCTTCGTCTGATAATTCATACATTGGAAAATCTACTATAAAGCAGAATTTATATACTCCTTTTTCTATTAAATCTAGTCTCTTTCCTAATTCAATTCTTACTAGACCTGCTATTTTTTGTGCTTTAGAAAATTCATCAGCAATAAAGAAAATACTTGAATTTTTCTCTAATCCATATTCTTTTTCTAATTTTTCTTTTATCTCTTCAGTTATAAATTTAGCAATTCCACCTTGTATATTTCCCTCATTATCTAACTTAGTCCATGCTAATCCTTTAGCTCCAACTTCTTCTGTTGTTGCAAATTCTCCCATTTTATCAAAGAATTTTCTTCCTTGTTCTGCTCCATTTGGCACTATTATTGCTTTTATTGTTTTATCTTTAAATGCATTAAATTCTGAATTTTCAAATAATTTTGTTACATCTTGTATAATTAATGGATTTCTTAAATCAGGTTTATCTATTCCGTATTTTTCCATTGCTTCTCTGTATGGAATACGAATAAATGGCCCTTTATCTACTTTCCAATTTGTAAATTTTTCAAATGTATATGGAACTACTTCTTCTATTACTTTAAATACATCTTCTTGTGTTGCAAAACTCATTTCAAAATCTAATTGATAAAATTCTCCTGGTGCTCTATCTGCACGAGGATCCTCATCTCTAAAACATGGTGCTATTTGATAATATTTATTAAATCCTGATACCATAAGCAATTGTTTAAATTGTTGTGGTGCTTGTGGTAATGCATAAAATTCTCCTGGATTTAATCTACTTGGAACTAAGTAATCTCTTGCTCCTTCTGGTGATGAATTTGCTAATATTGGTGTTTGAATTTCTGTAAAATCTAATTCGTCCATTTTATCTCTTAAAGTTTTTAATATTTTTGAACGCAATAATATATTATTATGTAATTTTTCATTTCTTAAATCTAAAAATCTATATTCTAATCTTAAATCTTCTCTTACTTCTTGTTCTGTATTTATCTCAAATGGTAAGATATTTTTACATTTTCCTAAAACTTCTATATTGTTTGCTACTACTTCTATTTCTCCTGTCTTCATATTTGGATTTTTGCTACTTCTTTCCACAACTTCTCCTACAATATGAATACAACTTTCTGTTGTTAGTTCTTTGGCTTTAATTTGCAAATTTTCGTCATTTATAACTATTTGTGTAATTCCAAATTCATCTCTTAAATCTATAAAAATCATTCCACCTAGGTCTCTTATTTTTTGTATCCATCCAGCTAGTTCTACTGTTTCTTTTATATTATTGATATTTAATTCTCCACAAGTTTTTGTTCTATACATTTTATAATTCCCTCCATTTATTTTATCTTTCATATATTATCACAATTTGGGCTTATTTTCAATAGTGATTTTGGGGTCGGAGACAAAAATCACCGTTTTTCTTTTAGAAAACTAATTTTTGTCTCCGACCCCAAAATCATTAAATTCACAAATCACCAAATTCATTATTTTTTGGATAATTTATAAATAATTTTTATTGCAGTTTTTTTTATTTAATGTTATCATATAGTTGATAGGAGTGATTTATTTATGGCACAACCAGAATTTGATTTTTATGACAAAACAAGTTTAAAGTCATATAACTTAGATAAAACTATGAGATACCAATTAGATATGTTAGATACTTTAGATGTATTTACTAGAAAACACTGTGAAAATGTTGCAAGTTTAACTTGTAGACTTTGTGAATATTTGCATTGTAATAAAGGATTTACTGAATATTGTACTATTTGTGCATATCTACATGATATCGGAAAACTTTTCATTCCTGCATCTATATTGCAAAAGCCCGGTAAATTAACAGATGAAGAATATGAAGTAATGAAAACGCATACCACTTTGGGGTATAATATGTGTATGAAAGACTTAAAATTAAGACCTTATGCAGCAGGTGCCTTATATCACCATGAGGCTTTAAATGGTAGTGGATATCCTAAAGGCTTAACTAAAAAAGATATTCCATATGAAGGACAAATTATAAGAGTTGCAGATGAATATGATGCAATAGTTAGTAAAAGACAATATAAATCACATATTGGAATTTCAGATACTTTAAAAATCTTAATTGAAAATACAAAGCCAACAGCTGAATCTCGCTATTCTAATGCTTTAAATGAAATTGCTGAAAATACAAAATTAGGAAAGAATAATCCTATTATTGTACGAACTCTTTTTAAAGTTGTAATTGATGATATTGAATATGAAATATATTGTACTCAAAATTATGTTGAACAATTAAAATCTGATATTAAAAGAATAGAACAAATGTTAAAATATAAAAATAAAATGAACAAAGCTAAAAAAGATAAAGAAAAAAATTATTACCTAGAAGGGATTCAAATACTTTTATCTACTGGAGAAACTATTGAAAATTTAGAAACACTACATGAGGAATATGTTGAAGCATATAATACTAGAAAAGCCATAATTGATAATTTGTATAAAGAAATTAAAGTCATTAAAAAATTAAGAGTTTAAACTTCTTCTTAACAATTATATAAAATTTTTAATATTTCAATATCTAGTAAATATTTTCAGTAAATTTTAGGACGTTTTTATATTTAAAATATTTTTACATAATATCAAAAAAACCATCTTATAAATTTTGAATTGAAAGATATTATTAAATAAAAAATTTAATAATATCTTTCATTCTTTATAAGATAGTTTCTTTTTATTCTTCAAGTCCAAAGCTTACACCCAAAGCATTATTTATCTTATTAATTATATTTTCATCATCAATATGACCTATTCTCTCTTTTAGTCTGCTTTTATCTATCGTTCTAATTTGTTCTGCTAAAACAACTGAATTATTTTTTAATCCACATGTTGAAGAGTCAATTTCTATATGTGTAGGTAATTTCGTTTTATCTGTTTGTGATGTTATTGCAGCTGCTATTACTGTAGGACTATATTTATTTCCTAAATTATTTTGTATAATAAGAACTGGTCTTACTCCTCCTTGCTCTGAGCCTATTACTGGACTTAAATCTGCATAAAACATATCTCCTCTTTTTATTACCATTTTCTTCACTCCTAATATTGTTAGATTATCAAGTATATTTATTATTTTAAATATTAGTAAAGCAAAGATTATTTCTTATTATATTTTATTATATTTATTTTACTTTATTTAACTTTACCTCATTATATTGTATGTAAATTGTCGTTTTTTTGATAGTATATTTATTAGCTCATTTTAGAATATTTTTATTTTGTTTTTAGTTATTTCTTATTTTTTACGTATTGTTTTATGGATTTTTAATCATATTAATCATTTTTATTTATAATTTATATTTCATATTTTTTAATTTTTTCTATATTCTATCTTTAATAAATTTGTATAACTAATATTTAAAATGTAACTTATTTTTTTCTTGATTAATATTATTATTTCCATTTTTTTTATTTTTATCCTTTTTATCGGAAGAAAAAATACCTCCTTGATATATTTATATTGTATCATAAGAGATATTTTCTAGTTTACACAAAATTTCTTAAATCTTCCATTGCTACTTCCTCCATCGGCTTTTTAAAATATCTTATCATTTCTTTTGTTTTACTTAAATATGTATCATATGTGTAATTTGAAAAATTTCGCATTTGAATATCCTTCTTTAGTTTGATAATTAATTTATCGTTTGTCATCCAAAAAACTCATATATGTAATATATTGCCAACTTTCCATTATATTACAATATGAATTTTTTTGATATCTCCTTGTCTCTCTATTCTTATTTATGTTACTTATACAATATGATATTGTGCTACAAAATCTAATTATGAATTCAGAAACTTTCTTATTTCCATTCTACAATTCTCATTCCCTTTATAGCTCCCCATGGTGCTCCTAATATTGTATTCTCCTTTTTATTAACTTTTATTTTGTCTAATTTAGAATTATTACCAAAACACCAATTTGATATTGTTTTAACGCTTTCTGGTATATTAATTGTATTAAATTCGCAATAATTAAATGCTCCTCCTATCTTATATACACTAGAAGGTATATTTACAGATGTCATTTTTTTCTGTCCGTGAAATGCATAATCTCCTATTTCTTTAACATTATCATTTATATTAAATTCACCATTTATTTCGCCTAAAACTGATATTAATTTACTTTTATTTTTATCATATAATATGTTATTTTCTACTGTATAATGTTCATTGTTAGAATCTATTATTACATTTCCACTATAATTACTATATTTAAAAATTGGATCTATATTTGAAACATTTTCTCCTATTTTCAATTGCTGTAGCTTTTTATTTTCTTGAAATACTTGACTTTCTATTGTTGTTAAACTATTTGGTAAGATTATTGTTTTCGCATTAGTAGCATAAGAAAACGACCATTGTTTTAATTTCAAAATACCAATTTCGTTTTCAGAATCTATATTAATATTTTCCTCTTTTGAAAAACACATAATTAATTCATTTGTATCTTTTGTATATAATATTTTATATTTATTTGATACAGAAAATTTTTTATTTTTTTCAGAAACTTCTATCTCTTCTATTGTAGTTGGAAAAAACTTTCTTGAATTACTTTTCGAAAACTCTTCTAAAGTTGATGGTATTATTAATTTCTTAATATTTTCATAGTATACTAATGATGTAGTAAACCTTTTCACTCCTTCTGGAATAGTAAAAGTAGTTATATTTTGCAAGTAGTCATCTGATATAACTAATAAATCTTCTTTAGTTTTGTTCATTAACATTCCATTTTCATATATAAAATTTGCTCCTTCTTTTATGTTTATATTTTTTAGTTTCGAATTTCCTGAAAATACTTGCTCTTCAATTTTTGTTAGTGTAGATGGTAAACTTATTTCTGAAAAGCCAGTCATTGAAAATGCATATAATTCTATTGTTTTTAATCCCTCATTTAAGATTACATTAGTTAAATTATAATCTCCTGAAAAAGTATAACTTAAAATATTTTCAACTTTATGAGGAATATTTATCATTTTTAGATTAGTACAATTATAAAATGCTTGTGACCCTATATAATTTATAGTATCAGGTAATTTTACATCTTTTAAATTTTTGCATTCCTTAAATGCCATTTTACTTATTCTTTCCACTCCATCTTCTATTATTACCATTTCTAAAGTTAAATTATTTGCAAATGCATTTGTTCCTATTTCTTTTACACTTCCCGGGATTATTATCTTTTTTAAGCCTTCTACATTTGCAAATGCTCCTTCTCCTATTTTTGTTACACTTTCTGGAATTTTTAGTGTTCCTGTTTCATCTACTAGTAATAAATTTCCATCTGATGACTGCAACTCTCCTTCTTCTGTTATATCATATGGATTTACTTCTATTCCTAAACTTTGTGCTACTTTTATTTCTTTTACATCTTTTGTTTTTATTAATAGTTTTCCTTTTATTATTTCGAATTTTTCCATATCTGCCTCTGCTATTGTTGTTATTATTGTTTTTATATTTCCTTCTTCATCTTGCTCTTTCGTATTATATGATAAACTTGTTTTTCCAGCTTCTAATGTATTTTCTGAAAAATTTCTGTTTTCTGCATATTTATTAGTTTTATATAAATCTACTTCTTCTTTGTATGTTGAGAATGTTGTTGCTAATTTTGATTTTTGTGCATTTGTTATTACTGCATTATCTCCTGTCAACATTGCTATACTTACTCCTGCAAGGATTAGCAATACTATAATTGTGATTACCAATGCTATTAATGTAATTCCGTTTTTGTCTTTTAGTACATTTTTTATCATAGAAATTTTCCTCCTTTGTTTTTCATTTTTATAATAAATAAATCAATTTTATTTTTCCATGATATTTTTTCCACCTTTATTCTTTTTTATTCCACATTTTATATTTAAATTTAAAATTCTATACTTTCTTTACTACCTTCACTTTTCCACTTTATATATCCAAAAAATATTCTTCTATTTTTAGCAATAACTCTTTTTCTGTTTCTATTTTGTTTATGGAATTTCTAAATTCACTAGAATTTTTCATATTTTTAGTATACCAAGAAATATGTTTTCTTAATTCTTTTATTGCTATTTCTCCTTTTTCTTCAACTGCCAATCTTATATGTTTTTTTATTACTTCTAGTTTTTCTTCATTTGTTGGTTCTAAAAGTTTTTCTCCGTTTTGTAAGTAATATATAATATTTCTAAAAATCCATGGATTTCCAAAACTTCCTCTTCCAATCATAATTCCATCAACACCTGTATATTCAAACATTTTTTTAGCTGATATTTCATCTACTACATCACCATTTCCGATAACAGGTATATTTATATTTTCTTTTACTTTTTTGATTATATCTAAGTCTGCCATGCCAGTATAAAATTCTGACCTTGTTCTTCCATGAACTGTTATTGCTGATATTCCAACTTTTTCTGCTATTTTAGCAATTTCTACTGCTACTATATTTTCTTTGTCCCAGCCCTTTCTTATCTTTAAAGTTACTGGAACTTGTGAGTTTTGGACAACTGCTTTCATTATATCTTCTGCCTTACTTAAATCTAATAATAATTTGCTTCCATCACCATTTTTAACAACTTTAGGAGCAGGACATCCCATATTTATATCTATTATATCTGCAAATTCACTTACATATTTTGCACTATAAGCCATTGTTTCTATATCGCTTCCAAATATTTGATAACTTATTGGTCTTTTTTCTCCATCTGTATTTAATAACCTTTTTGTTTTTTGGTCATTATGAAACATTGCCTTAGAACTTGCCATTTCTGTGCAAACTAATCCCGGATTTCCTATCTCTTTGCAAATAGTTCTAAATGGTCTGTTTGTAACCCCAGCCATTGGTGCTAATATTAAATTATTTTCTAGTTCAACATTTCCTATTTTTAGTTTCTTTAAATATTTCATAAAAATTTAATTCCTTTCAATGACTTATTTTCAAGTATTAATAAAAGTAGTATTATTATTTTTTCCCTAAAAAACATTTGTAGTTTTTGTTTTTTATAAAGAAAAAGATGATTTTTGTATATCAAAAAGTAGTTTTTAAAAAAATTTGAGGTAAGTCCTATAATTCCTAGAACATACCTCTTTTTACATTTAAGTCTATTTTGCAAATATTGTCTTTTGCCTTTTTCCACTTATATTTAATAAAAGTCCTATACAAATAAAATTAGTTATTAAAGAACTTCCTCCATAGCTTACAAATGGGAGTGGAACTCCTGTTATTGGTAATAATCCCATAACCATTCCTATATTTTCTAGTACATGGAATAAAAATACTCCTGTAATTCCAATAGCTATCATTGAGCCAGCTTTGTCTTTTGCTGTCTTAGCTACATATATGCTTTTGGTTATCAAATATACAAATAATAGAATAATTGCCCCAGCTACTATAAATCCCATTTCTTCTCCTATAACAGAATATATAAAGTCTGTAGTTTTAGGATATAGAAAGCCTAGTTGTGTTTGATTTCCTTTTAATAACCCCATTCCTGTAAGTCCACCTGCACCTATAGCTAGTTTTGATTGTATAATGTTATATCCTGAACCTCTAGGATCTGATTCTGGATTTAAAAATACATCAATTCTTGTTTTTGCATGTTCTGGTAAAACAAAATTATATAATAATGGAACTGCTATTACTATTAGCAAAATTGTTCCAATTATATATTTTTTATCTAATCCAGAGGTAAATAGCATTAATGCCATAGCTACTATAAATGCTAATGCTGTTCCGTAATCTGGCTGTTTTACTATTAATAATACAGGTACTGCTAATGCAGATAGTACAATTAATAACCTAGTTGGCCTATTTATTTCTTCTTGTCCTTTTCTTTGGATTTTAGTTATTACATATGTTAAAAACAATATTACAACAACTTTTGCAAATTCACCTGGTTGCAATGAAAATGCACCTATATTAAACCAGCTTGTTGCTCCATTTATTGGCTTAGTAAATAATACTGCTATCAATAATACTATTGTGAGTCCATATAATACTGGTGATGCTTTTAGCAATAAATTATAGTCTATAAACATTACTACTACCATAGCAATTAAACTTACTACTAACCAAATAATTTGTTTAGAAAATTCATCATATTCTGTTTCTTGTGTAGCAGAAAATAGTGCAATTATTCCTATTATAGATAGGATAATTGCCACTATCAATATTCCCCACTCCATATTTTTTAGTTCTCTTTTTCTCATTAAATCACTCTTTTTCTATTTTATTTTTTGATTTAATTTTTGCTTTTTACCTTACTTGTTGTTTTTTTATTTTGTTTCTTGTTAACATTTTTATTTTCTGTATTTTCCACTTCTTCTGTTTCTGTATCCTTGTTATCTTCTATTTTGTTTTCACTCATTTTTTTACTATCATCTTCATTATTTTCTAGAGATAAGGTTTCATTCTTTTCCTCTAAAGTATTATTTTCTTTTTGCTTTTCTTCTTTTTCTGTTTTTTCTTTTTTATCATCTATATTTGACTTTTCTATATCTTTACTTTTTTCTATACTTTCCAACTTATCTATTTTTCTTGTTTCGTTTTTTATATTAATAATTGGAATATTTGCATATAAAGCTGGAGCTCCGTTAGTTCCGTCATCATTTTCTTTATTTGTTAATCTAACATCAATTGCATTTTCATCTACTTCTATATATTTTTTTATAACATCAATTATTTCTTGTTTCATTAATTCTAAGAAATCTGCTGAAACATTAGCTCTATCTTGCATAAGCACTAAATGCAATCTCTCTTTTGCTGCAACTTTTGAATTTGGTATTTTTTCCTCTTTTTTTCCCAATTTACTAAAGAATTTCATTAAGCCTTCAAACATTGTCTAAATTACCTCCAACTTTTTGTTATTACTATGATTTTCTAAATAATCTTTTTAATCTTGCAAAAAATCCCTTTTCTTTTCCTGGTATTGTTACTTCAATTTTTTCTCCAAGCACTCTTTTAGCTATTTCTATATAGGCTTTTCCTGATGGAGCTCTTTTATTCTGAATAACTGGTTCTCCCTTATTGGTTTGTGTTATTATGTATTCATCATCTGGAACAACACCTATTAAATCTATTGATAATAAATCTACTATATCATCAACATCCATCATTTCACCTTTTCTTACCATATTAGGTCTTATTCTATTTATAACTAATTCTGGATTTTTAATTTCTGATGATTCTAATAAGCCGATTATTCTATCAGCATCTCTAATTGCTGATATTTCAGCAGTTGTAACAACTATTGCTCTATCTGCTCCTGCTATCGCA
>CAUWFY010000020.1:0-15079 GCA_963558115.1 uncultured Clostridia bacterium | reverse complement strand
AAAGTGGTATATTTTCTATTGGAAAAATATTATTAAATCCATTTCCTAATACTGCTATTGTATATCCTTTACTTTTTAAAGTTGACTTATGTGCTACAGTATCAATTCCGTATTGCCATTCCACTTACTATGGTTATTCCTTGACAACTTAGTTCTTCTGCAAATTTTTTTGCTAATTCTTTACCGTTTTGACTTGCACTTCTTGAGCCTATGATTGCAATAATATTAGTTTTTAGTAGTTTTAGATTTCCTTGATAGTATAATTGTTTTGGTGGATTTTTTATTTTTTTTAATTGTTCTGGGTAATCTTCGTCGCCATATTTAAGTATATTGATATTATCCCTCCTTTTGTTCTTCTCTATATTAATAGTTGCTAAAACTATTAATTGAATATTATTTATTTTTATATTTATTTTTTAATTCTTTATTTTTTCACTTTTTTAGTTGGATTTTTTAAGATAAAAATTATTTTTTGATGTTATTTAAAGTTTATTTATTTCTTGCATTTTAAATTTAATATTTGTTTTTAATTTTTTGTTTTTCATCTTTTTAGCTATATTTTTTTAAGATAAAAATTATTTTTTGATGTTATTTAAAATTTGTTTATTTCTTGCATTTTAAATTTAATATTTGTTTTTTAATTTTTTGTTTTTCATCTTTTTAGCTATATTTTTTTAAGATAAAAATTATTTTTTTGATGTTATTTAAAATTTATTTATTTCTTACATTTTAAATTTAATACTTATTTTTTATTTTTTGTTTATTAACTATTCTATTTTATTTTTTAGATAAAAATTTTTTTATGATAATATTTAAAATTTATTTATTAATTATGTTTTATATTGATTGATAAATTTAAATTGAATTATATTTTTAGAAAAATTTTTAATTCTTCCAGTATTTCCTATCTAGACTTCGATATTGTATTGCTTCTGCTAAGTGATTTTGTGATATTTGATATTTAGCTTCTAAATCTGCTATTGTTCTTGCAACTTTTAATATTCTTCCATATGCTCTTGGACTTAAGCCTAATTTTTTAAATGCTTTTTCTAAAATTATTTTTGAAGGATTATCTAATTTGCAAAACTTTTCTATAAGTTTTGGTGTTAATTCTGCATTTGAATAAATATTATATTCTTTATATCTTTCTATTTGTATTTTTCTAGCTTTATTAACTCTATTTTTTATTTCTTTTGAGTTTTCTACTTTTTGGTTACTTTGTAATTTACTGAATTTTATTCCTGTTACTTCTATGTGAATATCTATTCTATCTAGTAATGGTCCACTTATTTTATTTACATATTTTCGAATTTGTTCTGGCTTACATTTGCATTCTTTTTCTTTTGAGCCAAAATATCCACATGGACATGGATTCATACTGGCTATAAACATAAAATTGCAAGGATATGTAATTGTTGAATTTAGTCTACTTATGGTTATTTTTCTATCTTCTAAAGGACCTCTTAATACTTCTAAAGAGTTTCTATTAAATTCTGGTAATTCATCTAAAAACAAAACTCCATTATGTGCTAAGCTTATTTCTCCTGGTTTTGGATTTTTTCCTCCTCCAACTAAAGATACTGCTGTTACTGTATGATGTGGACTTCTAAATGGTCTATTAGCTATTAGCGGTGCTTCTTTGGAGGTTAGTCCAACTATACTATATATTTTTGTTACTTCCAACATTTCATCTATTGTCATATCTGGCAATATTGTTGGAATTCTTCTTGCCAACATTGTTTTTCCTGTCCCGTGGACTTCCTATTAGTAGACAATTATGACCTCCTGCTGCTGATATCTCTAATGCTCTTTTTACATTTTCTTGGCCTTTTACTTCAGAAAAGTCGAGGTTATATTGTGGTTCAATAATTTTATAGTTATAGCTTGTTGGACTTTGGTTAGATATTTTATCTTCTTCTAAAATTTCTACAACCTCTTGCAACTTTTTAACTGGTAATATATTTATTCCTTCAATTATTTTTGCCTCTTCAAGGTTCTTTTCTGATAAAATTATATTCTTTATTCCTATTTTCTTGGCTTCTATGCATATTGGTAATATTCCATTTACTTTTTCTATTGTTCCGTCTAATGATAGTTCTCCTATGAATATTGTTTCTTCTAGAAATTTATTGATATTTTTGTTTTTTATGTTTCCTAATGCTATGATAATTCCTGTGGCGATTGCTAAATCGAAGTTGGATCCTTGCTTTTTTGTGTTTGCTGGCGCTAAATTTACTACTATTTTTCTGCTTAGTAAGTCTATTTTTGAGTTTTTTATTGCTGTTTTTACTCTTTCTTTTGATTCTTTTACGCTTGTGTCTGGTAATCCGGACTATTTCGAAGCTTGGCATTCCTTTGGAGATATCTACTTGTATTGATATTAGGTAGCCGTCTAGTCCTTGCAGGCCTATGCTTTGGGTTGTTGCTAACATTTTGTCCTTTCTACTTATATTTTGTTTATTTTTTGATTTATTCATTTGATTTGAATTTTTTGTTTTTTAGATTTTTAAATATAAGATTTGAATTTTATTTTTTATAATTTTTTTGAATTAAAATTTTATTTTGATTGAATAATTAATTTGAAATTTTATGTTTATAGTATATTAGGTTTTACATTATTTGTCAATAGGATTGGGCGTTTTTTGTTCATTGTCCCGTTATATAACCCTTCAATCTCAAAATATCTATCTACTTTTTTTATTATATTTTTAGTTATATCCACTGAAAATATTGCTTCAAACCTATCATAAAACTCTGGTTCTAGAACTTCTATAATTACAATTTTTTCTGTTCTATTTACTGTTCATCTATCTTCAACCTTTATTGTAATCTGATATATAATTGTATTCCTTATATCCATCATAGTATTTATATTTTACAGTTAAATACTATGATTTTTCTTCTAATTAATATTATCTTGATTACTAGATAGTAAAAACTCGGGAATTTCTATGTCTAAACATTTTATACTCTTATCTGCATTTTTATCCTTTCTGATTGATGTTTTCTACATTATATCATAAACTTGTTAATATTCATTAGTTTATAAATATTAAATATTGATTTTTAAATGTATTTTAAATTATTTCAACTGTTTTTTATCAAGAAACATATAATCATTGATAGATTTGGTTGTAGGGGAATACTTGAGGTTATGGTCTTCGGGTTATGAGCGAGGTTTGACTGGTTTTTGTGGTTTTGTGAAAATTAGAGTTTTTGTTGGTATTTCAGTATTTACAAGAGTTTTGATTCATAGAACATTTGTGTCTTTTTAGGGCATTTGGGGAGAAGATTTTACCCAATTTTTACCCAATGGGTAGTGTACAAATGTTCATGATAGTTCAGCTTTTGTTAATACTTTTTGAAAATGAAAAATTTTAATTTTTAGGAGGATTTAGATTATGAATAATTTAAGAGAAGTTAATGATGATATTTTGAAAGATTGGTTAGAATTTAGAGAGGAGACTTTACTTTGTCAACTTTCTGATAGGGATTATAAGTATAGTTTGAATTTTGATAAGTTTTGCGAAAAGATTTTGCGTAATGTTTCTAAGGATAATAAGCAGTTTGTTCAGTCTCAACTTGATAAATTGTATGATGATTTTATGATGTATCTTGATTATTGGAATGAGAAGTATTATAGGAATGGTTTTTGCGATGGGATGCAGCTAATTGGTGGTAGTTTTGATAATTAATTAAATATATTTTCCAAAGTTTTTTCATTTTTTTAATATCAAAGTAATTGTACAACAAAAGGCGAGTTGATTCTCGCCTTTTATATTGATTATTTTATACAATCTAAAAATTTATACACTAATTATTAATTACATTACTTCATTTTATAACTCTTCTTAAATAACTTTTCCATATCTATGTAATAATCATTTATTTTAGCTAGGCATTTTTCTAGCTTTTCCTTTTTTTCTAGAGATATGTTATTTTCATTTATTTTAGATTTTATTTTGTCTCTAGTATTTATTAGTTTTTCTAGTAACCATGCAAAATTATATAATGGTCTATATAATTTTAATTCCTTCATCATCTCTCTAGCTTTTTCATCTTCCGAATCAATTCCTCCAAATTCATTTCTAAAAAATATTTGGTTATAATCTTTTTCAACAGGGTTATAAAATAATTCATTTTTTATCTCTAACTTATCAATATTACCTTTGAACTTGTCCGATTTTTCCCTATTGCATTTAGGGCATACATACATTAAATTATTATAATTATTACTAAATGTTTTATCTATATTTTTAAATGTCTTCCTAGGTACATAATGATCTATTGCAAATCCTAATGGTTCAATTATAAAATCCCAGGTATTGCAATAAGCACATCTATTATGAAAATCTTTTTTCAAAAATTTTTTATAGCTTTTATAGCGTTTATATTCTTTATTACATGTTCTTGTTATTTTAAAATTTCTAAATTCATCATATTTCATTTCTTACTCCAATAAGTTATTTACTTCATTTAATAAATCTAGCACATCTTTTATTTTTTGTGGATTTACAATTTTTTCAATTTGTGTATAGTCTGTTGGTTTTAGTTCTCTAAGTTTCTCTTCATTATCTATTATCTCATTAACTATTTCTAAGTTATTACCTGTTTGAGATATTTCATCTTCTAAAATTTTTATTTTAGTCTCTATTTGTTTTCTATTTTGAATATACTTTTTCGCATTAATGAATATTTTATTTACTTGCTCTTTTGATTTTTCTTCATCAATCGCAAAAAAATCACTTTTTTTGTATACCTTATCTGGATCAACAAATATATTCTCTATGCATTCTTCTGCAACATTAGTAAGCATTATCATAGGAAATTTATCTACTTTCTCTTTTATATTTTTAAAAATTTCTGTTCCTTCTATTTCTCCTGTATTTCCCATTATTTTTTGATCTATAATTAATGTTATAATTTCTCCATGTTTTATATCGTTTAATATATCCTTTGATAGCTTTGTGATTGAAACACCCTCTTCATTTTCCAAAAGATATATTTTAAAATCCACTTCAACATCCTTAGGCTTATTTTCTTTTATTACACCTCTAATTTTACTGATGGCTGTTTCTTCGTCATCAATTATGCCTATCATATATTTATCCATAAAGACCTCCTAATTTATAGGTATATTAATTTTAATGCCAAAGCCGTCTTCTTTTTGCATTATATGTATCTCTCCATAATTTTTATTAACAATTTCTCTCATTATCCATAGTCCTAATCCTGTTCCTTTATCACCTTTACTTGTCTCCCCTGCATCAAATACTTTATCTGGATTATCTTTATATTTTTCATCTAACTTTGGTCCATTATTTTCAAGGTATATTTCTATAGAATCTTTTTTTTCAATCTTTATATATATTTCTCTTCTCTTTCCTTGTAATTTTTCTAAAAACCATGCAGAATTCAAAAAGAAGTTATTAAATATAGAGTATAAATCAATCTTTTCTATATTAATTATTATATCATCTATATTAGGCTCATTAAAAAATATATGTTTTTTGTCCATTAATGGTTTCCAATCATTAATAATATTATTCACAAATTTTGAAATTTTTATATTTTCTTTTTCAAAAGAATTTCTTTGTACTCCATCTAATACAACTGAAATCCAACTATTTAATAATTTATCAGTTTTTTCAGCTTCATCTATAAACTTAAATGGATTAAGATCTTCATCACCTTGATATTCTTTTCCATTTAATAATTTTTTTACCGTATGCCTTATATATTGCATTCTATTCCCCATATCATTTTCTATACCTCTTAATTCATGAGAAAATGTATTAGTTATAATACCCGCCGAACCAAAAGACATTAAAATTTCTTTAGTTTTTTGTTCTTCATTTTTTTCTTTATTTAATTTATAAACCGTTTCTCTGTATTCTTTTTTTGAGTATTCATCATTCTCTTCACTATATTCATCGTTGTTTTTTTCTTTTTCATTCTTTATCGATTCTAATATTCTTTCCTTGTTATCTATTTTTTCCTCTTTTTCAGATAACCATTTACCATACTCTCTATAAACATATTGTCTATCATATTCAAAAGCAGATAAAACTTTTTGTATCATCTCAACAAAAATATAATATTCCTCATTTGTAGCTAAACCTTCACGATTAGCCATATCTATTAATCTAGGGTTTTCATTTCTTCCTATTTCTACACATCCGATTGTTTGATATGGTAATGTTCTCCAATTTCCTGACGGATGCTTAATACCAGCTGGACTTTTTTGTGCTCTAACTCCTAAGTTTAGCCAATCATACATACCATCATCAAATTCTCCATAGGGCCTAACTTTAAAATTATCTCTATACAATTTTATACCAGAAAATTTTTCTAGCATTTCTGTTCTACTTTTCTTTTTGATTTTCTTTATTATAGAATCGTCACTGTTTCCCCCTTTCATAAAATATAAATCCATCTTAAAAGGACCAACTTTTGTTATTTTTTCTAATTCATAATCTTTTATTTCCTTATCAACTATTAAGTTTATTTCTATTTCTTTATCGTAATCTTCTTTATGGTAATTTTTTACTTTAAAAGCTTCTCTATTCCAAAATTCTGATAAATTAAATTCATATATCTTTCCATTTATTTTTGTAATTGCTTTTTCGGCATTTAAATCAACTTCATTTCTTTTTAGTAAAACTTTTATTGTATTATTTCCATCATATTCTGCTTTAATTCTATAGTCATAATCTTGGATTTCCATATTATTGCTCATAAAATTAAAATTACTATCATAAGTATTATTTATATATATTTCAAAAGTATCCACTGTACCTAATGGATTTATACTTTGCATGTTTGTATTTACTTTTTTAAATAATCGTTCTGTCCATTCTTCTCTAGTAGGTGTCAATACCAATATAGTTCCTGTACTCCAATTGAATTTTTTTAATCTGGAAAATTCTGTTTTACCAATCAATTCTTCTACTATTTGTTCATATGTACCATTTTTATTTTCTAATGTAGCTTTAATATCATTTAATAATTCAACCTCATCAAATTGCTTCCAATTTATATTCCACTCTAGTAATTTATCAAACTTATTTTTAGTATATACCTTTGTTGCTGTTGAAAGTTTCTCAAGTGCAAATCTACCAATTCCTTTTGCTCCTGTCTTAATTCTGCCTTTTTCACTATACATATTCTTCTCTTTATCGCTAGTAGCTATATTCATCCATGTCGTCTTCATTATATTTTGAGTCATTCCTATACCATTATCTATAATGATAATTTCATTCTTAGAAAATAATATTGACTGCAATTTTGCAATATCCTCATCTTTAATTTCATTCTTTCTTATTATTTTATCACTTTCTTTACTCTCAGCATCATAAAATTTTAATACATATTTTAACTCTTCTTTATTTAAATAATGTTCTAAATATGTATATGTTGTATTTTTTAATATATTAGGAAATGGCATATTATATTTTATGTATACACATTCTGCATCAGCATCATATGCATTCTTAACTAACTCAATTATGGCTCCATCTACCGCAGAAATATTTTCTCTTCCTATAAGTTTAGCTGTCTTTGCACTAACTCTAAATTCCAACTCTTCCATATAATTCTCCTTATTTAAAACATATATTCATTAATATCTTTTGATGTTATTCTCAATGATTTTCCACTTGCATTTATTCCTTTTCCTTCAATATAATTAAAGAATTCTTTACTCTTTAGTATCTTATCAGCTTCTTCTAATGTTTTATCCTTTATCGGTATAATATATATACCTGAATATGGTACATTATTTTTAGGTAGAATCTTTGTTTTTACCTCATTTGTAATTACTGTAGATAATAGCAATTTTTCTTGATTACTATTTTTTAGTGCTTGACTTCTCCCATATTCAAACCATTTAGCATTTTTATCTGACTTTCTATTTTCTAATTCTTCCTTAAACTCTCTTAAATACTCACAAGCACCTTTAAATTTTTCTTCAAATTCACTTGTATCATATCTTACTAATTCATTCTTTCTATTGTAATAATATGGAAATATTATTTTTTCTATCTGAGTCTTATTAAATGTTTTTGGGCTTATTGTGTCTTTGGTAACCTTTTTTTCAATCATACCCCCTGTTTTAGGATATATATATTTCCTATCTTGTGTATATTCTTTTATAACATATGCATTATTGCATAATGTTGCAATTGTATTGGAAGCGTAAAAATAATCTCCAAATCTTTTCTTATTCTTATTATTGCTAATTTTATTTCTAAAAACCCATTTATCTTCTAATTTATCCTTTTGAATAGTTATTGTTTCTTTTTTGTTAACATCAATATATTCAATATTATTGTTATTACTATTCTTTTCTATTATCATAATTACAGAAGATACTAATCTATCTGTTCCTTTATCATTAGTAGATTTATCAAATAATTGCATAATTGTATAATCGTATATTTTTGTAATGTGCGGTTTTATAAACTTTCTTAAATCATTTGCAAAAACATTTTTGAATATACTACTAGGAATCAAATATGCCATTTTCCCATTATTTTTCAATGATTTTATACTACTTTCAATAAAAGCATAACAATAATCAAATTTTCCTTTTTTACAAGTTTCAAAATTTTTCCTAATATATTCTCTATCCCCTAATGATAATGCTTTATACTTAATATATGGTGGGTTTCCCACTACATAGTCAAATTTTTCCTCAAATAAATTTGATAATGCATCTTCATTTTTTATATTTTTCCACATAACTTTCTTTAATTGGTATTCTTTTACTATTCTGTCCAAGTTTTTTATACACTTTTTGTATTGTGGCTCATCATATTCTATTGCATATATATCTTCAGATAGTCCTTTTTCTATTTTTGATTTTGATATTCCCTTTTTTAAGCAATTTTCAATATATCTCTTTACAACTTCTTTTAATATGCTTCCATCACCACAAGAATTTTCAATGATTTTTTTTCCATATAAATCATCTTTATAATCACACCAATCTAATAGTTCTTTAACATTTTCATTCGGCGTAAAAACTTGGCACAAGTCTCTATAATTTTCTTCCATATTTTCACCTATTTATTCACATGTTTTTTATTAGTATTCTAATATGTTCATCACTTTTATATTTTATCGCTAATATTATTTTTACTTGCAATAATTTCTGTACTATCATTAAAAATCAAAAGAATTTTATTAAAGTCTTTTCCTCCAAAATGACAGTAATCATTACCTCCATCAATATAACAATTTTCACATTTACAACTTACTAAATTATGTCTATACTTTGAGTCGATTATATCTCCACAAATCAAACATTTTATTTTCATAATTATTCACCAATCATTTATTTTTTATTTACTTTTAAAGACTGCTTAATCAATGGAATTACATTATCAATATCATCCTTTTTATCTATTATAATACAATAATCTCCATTTCCCCAATGACCAATTCCACTAATGTCTTTTGTAAGTTTTAGAGGATCATTTAGGGAGCCTCTTTTCATATTAATGTATATTTTTAATTTATTCTTATGAAGCTCTATATCTGCGATATTTCTAATTCCTTTGAATGCTATGTATAATTTCTTTGCTTCCACATCTATATCATCTAATTCTAATATTCTAGTTTTTAATTCTTCATATACTCTTTTTATATTGTCCGAAACTTTAGATAAATGATCTTCCTCAGTATATACAATTATTTCTTTATTAACATCGTTTTGTATAGATTCCATTTGAATATCTTGCACTTTAACATTGCTTGTCTTTTTTATAAAATCAATTTCGATAATATCATCTTCATATCTCGTTACTTTAACTAAATCTACTGGTATATTTTTGAAGTCTGTAGCATTTAATTGATATGCTGTATATATTGGTGAAACAAATATAATTCTTGATTGGCTCCAATCTATATCTTGAGCAGTTAGCGATGAATTAGTTTTTATGTTGTATTGAAGAACAAAGTCTGCTTTTCTCTCTAGCATCAATTTTAAATATGTATAACCTTGGTCAACTAAAGAATGATTTTTAACATTTTTATATTCAATTATTCTAAATGATTTAGATTCTTCATCAAAAGCTAAAGAATCAATTCTAAAATCACCTACTACAAATTCTGTATCTATAAATTTATATCCTAATATTGCTTCAATGTTATTTTCGAAAAAATTTTGTAATTCTTTTTCATTTTTAAAATCCTTTTGTTTTAATTCTTTATTTGCTTTTAAAATCATAACTTGTCCCCTTTATTAAAAATTTTTGAATGCTATAAATATTGTATTAATTCTTTATTCTACAGCATAATATTCTGACAAATATTTGAATGTTGATCTTGATGATATTTTGCTTGCAGGTATAAATACATGTATCCATTTTTTATTTCCAGTTTCTTCT
The DNA here is from genome assembly GCA_963558115.1 of uncultured Clostridia bacterium. GTDB lineage: Bacteria > Bacillota > Clostridia > TANB77 > CAG-508 > CAG-269. The sequence continues at coordinate 4,688 of CAUWFY010000020.1, read as the reverse complement.
GCCCATTTAGAAACTAATTTACAATATTCTATAGATTTCTGTTTTTTAGCAAGTACATCTGGATCATTTAGCTTATCATCACCTTTTACTTCGACTAAATAAATAATTTTTGCAGTTTCTATTACAAAATCAGGTTCATAACTCTTTCCATCATTATATGTTATATTAAAGTCTATAGGTGATGGTCTTAACCATTTTTCTACGAAATTAGTTTCTCTTTCTACTATTTTTGCAAGTTGTAATTCAGGCACACTATCAAACTTAGCGGTATCAAACACAGCTCTTTTTATCCCATCAAATAATATTGAAGTTATTCTTCCATCTCTATCAGAATCATAATTATCAAATAGATTCTTTTTTATATTATATGTATAGTTAGATTGATAATTAATAGGTTTTTCAGCAAATACTTCTTCTTTTATTATTCCTTCATTGCGTACAAAATGCTTTAGCATTTGATTATATATTTCAGTTGCTAATTCTTTTTTATACATCATCACTATATTTTTAACTTGCTCATTGTTAAATTCTTTTCTGAATTTATTAATAGCTTGACTTATAAGCTTATATAATAACTCTGATGTTTTTTCATAATCTATTTCTGATTTATTTCTCAATTCTTCTAGAATAGTTTTTTCTGGGCTAACAGCATCAAAATTAATATATCCGCCCTCCATAATTTCCACTTCTGAAGCATCAATTAAATTCTGTAACAATAACTTATTGTCAATAGGTTTTTGATTAAATTTTGATGTATCTAGATCAAAGTCATCAAAATAATACTCTCCTTCTTTTCTCTCAGTTTTTATTTTTGGTATTAAAATAAATTGATTGTTTGATTCTTTTTCTGCTTTTTCTATAGCTTTATTCATCCAGCTTTCTATAGGATTTCTGTTTTCTTCAAAAATTCTGCCTAAATCTTCATTATTTTTTATTTCTTTTTCTATTTGTTTTTTTATTGTATTTCTACTTTCTTCTGTCATTTTATTTTCATTATTATATACATACTCTGTAACTTTATCCTTAACAAGTTCATTAATACTATTAGAAAAAGTATATTTTTCTTCATCCTCTCTTACTTGTAACAATCCTCTTAATTCATCTTGTTCTTCTGTCAAGTCTAAAGCTAATTGTGTATAAGTAAATTTCTCATCTTCAACTTCTTCCACTTTAATAACATTTCCTAATTTAAATATTGAATTTCCCTTTTGTGCTTCATCAAGTATCTCTTGAAATTTATCGTGTGCTGTTAGCATTACGCTATCAATTTCCTTGTCTCCAGTTCTTTCTCCATATGGCAATCTTAAACCTCTACCTACCATTTGTTCTCTCAATATTTTTGAACTTGCAGTCCTTAGTGGAACAATAGTATACAAATTATTAACATCCCATCCTTCTTTTAACATGTTAACATGTATTACTATTTCTACCGGATTATCTACTCTTTCTACTTCTAGCAATAATTTAGTATTTGCTTCTGTTTCGACACCTGACATTTTTGATTCTATTTTTATTGTCTTATATTTATATTTTCCATTTCTAAATTCATCAGATTTTATATATTCTTCTATTATCTTTGCGTGATTGGTATCTTTGCACACTACAAGCATAAATGGTTTGATTAGTGTTTTGTTATTTACTTTTGAATAAGATGCAAGCTTATTTTTTATCATCTCATGACATTTTATTCCATCATTTAGCATTAACTTGTCTAATTGCTCATCTCCAAAATGATAAAAATCTATATCTGTCCTTGTAACTGCAAACGGTACTCTTGTATATCCATCTTTTATAGCTTCTGATAGCGGATATTCATATACAACATTTTTAAATGCTACTTGTTTATTTTTTATATTCACTATTGGTGTTGCTGTTAACTCTAATCCTAGTACAGGCTTCAATTCATTTAATGCCGTCATTCCTTTATCAGCTCTATAGTGATGAGATTCATCCATAATTATAACTAGATCTTTCATCTTTGCAAGTTTATCATAAAAAGACATACCTAAAAATTCATTAAATGCTTTCATTTTTGTTTTATCTTTATCAAATTTTCCAATATTATAAACATATATATTCACTTCTGAGTCAAATAAAGATATATTCTTATTTGCATAATCATCATCAGCAATTACTTTTGGTGGATTACCAAAACATCCTAATCCTTTAAATACATATTTAGGATTATCTGGATTACCTAAATCTGCTTTAAGCTTCTCGTATATTGTTGTTCCTGGTGCTACTACAAGAAAATTTTTTATGCCATAATTAGTATATAAATAAGTTATAAATGCTCCCATTAGTCTCGTTTTTCCAACTCCTGTTGCTAATGCAAATGTTAAAGAAATGAATTTTCTTTCAAAATCCGTGCATATTGGATACTTACTATGTATTATATTTAATATTTCTTCTATATTTTTATTATTCATTAAATTGGTATCATTAATTATATCTTCTAATATTTTTAATGATTTTTCTTGAGGATTTCTTAATGACATTACTCCTGAAATATAATCAGTCGTATATTGCATAAAATTCATATTATTCATCTTCTTCATATTCCTCCTCATATTCAGGTGGATTTATTATATTTAAATTATAATTATCTTTTCCAAATTCACATTTAGATAATAACATCTCTGGAATTTTCTTTATTTTTATATTTTTATATAATCCATCTATTTCTTTATCATATGCTGTACATGCAATCACAAGATATTCTGCATCATTCATTTCTTCTTTTATTTTATTTATATCATTTTTAGTTACAAATTTTGTAGTTACATATAAATAACTATTTTCATTACCAACAGATTGCTTCCAAAATTTTTCATTTGAAGGATTATATTTAAATCCTTCATGTAGTGCAACAGCAGCAGCTAACATTTCTGCATTATATTCTTTATTTATAACAGGTTCTCCAAATGAATCAATATTTATTAGCGAAGGAGCTAATTCATAGAATTTATATCCTCCACCGCCTTTCCAATTTACGTCATTTGTTATCCCGCCATTATCTTTTCCTTCAATAATCCTATCAAGTCTAACTTTGCAATGTGTGTATGCTTGCTCTCTCATTTCAATTCCAATCCAATTTCTATTCATTTTGTGAGCAACAGCACATGTCGTGCCACTTCCTAAGAAGGAATCGAGAACAATATCTCCTTCATTAGTTGTCATATTAATTATTCTCTGTAATAATGCTTCTGGTTTTTTTCCATTTGGAAATTCAACATTTCCTTCTTTTGTTAAATTATTTAGGTTTAGTCCATCCCATAAAGTTCCTTGCATATCTTTTTTTAGCAAAATACCATTACTCTTCTCAACAACATCATTTAACCATGTAATTAATCTATATTTATCTCCTTTATAAAATTGTTCATATTCTTTTCCTTTATTTCTTCCAGTTTTTGGAACATACTTTATACTTATCAAATCTCCATGTTTTATATTATCTTTTTCTAGTTTTTCCATCACTCTTGGTCTAATTGAACTTTGTGGCATTGCAGTGGTATAAATTTTATCTATATACTTATAATAAACATCTTTTTCAGTGATTCCTTCAATTTTAGCAACTTGGCTTACAGACTTAAATTCAGGATTTATGCGATCAAAAATTTTTATTTCATTACCATCACCATCAACTGTTGAAGCTATATATTTTTCTTCGCCTTCTTTATATAATACTGATGTATATTTCCAACTGATTCCTTCTTCTTTGTACTTTTGAATAAGTTCATAAATCTCCGTATATGCATATGCTCTATTATACCATTTAAATTCCTCTTGTTTTTTTGTATATACCAGTAGATATTCGACATTTTTCTTTAGTCTCTTATCTTCTCCTCCTCCACTGGCTCCGTGCAATATTTTTCATTTTTACTGATATTGTATTTAAATAATTATTTCTTCCAAAAATTTCATCACATAAAACTTTTAAATATGCTTGTTCATTGTCATCAATTTGAATAAATATGATTCCATCATTTGATAATAGTGTTCTTAATATTTTTAGTCTTTCATTCATTAAATTTAGCCATATACTATGTTCTAGATTATCATCATAATTATCAAAAGCACTTCCTGTGTTATATGGAGGATCTATATAAATGCATTTTACTTGATTTGCATATTTATTTTCTAGTGCTTTCAATGCTAATAAATTGTCTCCATGTATTAGCATATTTTCTGTATCTTGATTTCCATATGATTTTTCCTTATTTTCAACTAATATTCTTGGTTCAATATTTTTTTGTTCATATTTGTTATACCAAGTTAATTCTAATTTATTTAACATTATATATACACCCCTAAATATTATAATTACTCTATAATATTTTATATCACAAAACGACTTTTTTCACAACAAATTTTCCTATATTTGTATTATTTTTAATTTCTTCCAAAGAAATGATCATAAGGATACCCTGCCTCAATATATTTTTCAGTTAACTCCATCTTATACTTTTCCAACAATTTCAAATACTTTTGTTTAAAGACATTTTTACCAATCCATTCAACACCTTTACTAGAAATAACAACTTTGCCATCAACCAAAAATTTATATTGCTCAAATCCATTATCACACATTTTTTTAATAGCTTTTCTAACAGTGGAAAGTGTAAAATAAAACTGGTTCTTCCGCAAATAATGTGATTAAAAACTTCCTAATTTATAGATATTGTGAT
>CAUWFY010000019.1:0-15517 GCA_963558115.1 uncultured Clostridia bacterium | reverse complement strand
AATAATTCAACAATTACAAGTGGTGCAAGTGCTAATCCTACTAATTCTAATATATTTTGACTTGGTAATACTGGTATACTAAATGCTGCTCTTAATGGTGGTATTGCTAATATCCCTATCATCAATAATGCTGATGCTAATATTGCCCATATCAATTTACTATTGTTAAATACCTTAGTTTTAAATATTGATTTTTTATTATTTCTAATATTAAATACATGAACTAACTCTGAAAATGCTAGTGTAACAAATGCCATTGTTTGACCTACTTCTATTTTTGATTCATCTAATGTTAATCCATCTAGTGGTTCTGTTGTTGTTGCAAGTCCTATCATAAATGCTGCTAGTGTTAATAATCCTATCATTACACCTTGATATATAATTCTCCATGTCATTCCTTTTGTAAATACACCTTTTCCTGGTTTATTTGGCTTTCTTTTCATTATATCAGAATTTGCTGGGTCAAATGCTAATGCTAATGCAGGTAATGAGTCTGTTACTAAATTTATCCATAATATGTGAATTGGCAATAATATTTCTAGATGTGTTATATCAGTTATTCCAAACCAACTTGCAAATAACGGTGTACATAGTGTTGCTAAAAATAATACTACTATTTCTCCTATATTACTTGATAATAAGAATTGAATAACTTTTAATATGTTGTCATATATTCTTCTTCCTTCTTCTACTGCTGATACTATTGTTGCAAAATTATCGTCTGTTAAAATTACATCTGCTGCTTCTTTTGCTACATCTGTTCCTACAACTCCCATCGCACATCCTATATCTGATGTTTTAAGTGCTGGACTGTCATTTACTCCGTCACCTGTCATTGCAACTATTTCTCCATTTTTTTGCCATGCTTTTACTATTCTTACTTTATGTTCTGGTGAAACTCTTGCATATACTGAATATTTTCTTACATTTTTTTGTAAGTCTTCATCACTCATTTTTTCAAGTTCTTGACCTGTTATTGCTTCATTTTCATTTTCTAATATTCCTAGTTTTTTAGCTATTGCTGTTGCAGTAATTTTATGGTCTCCTGTAATCATTACAGTTTTTATTCCTGCTGTTTTACATTTTTCTACTGCTTTTTTAGCTTCTTCTCTTGGTGGATCAATCATTCCAACCATTCCGACAAATATCAAATCACTTTCAATATTTTTTATTTCTTCTTCTGTTGGTTCATGGTCAAATTCTTTATATCCACAAGCTAAAACTCTTAAAGCTTCTTTTGCCATTTCTTCATTTTTTTCTCTGATTATTACAGCATAATTTTCTAAGTCCTCTTTAATTTCATTATTCAATAAATAAGCTTTACATATTCTTAATAATTCATCTACTCCACCTTTTGTGTATGCAATATATTTATTATTAACTTTGTTTACTGTTGTCATTAATTTTCTATCTGAATCAAATGGCACTTCTGCAATACGAACCATTCTGTCATATATTGATGGGTCAAAATTAAGATTAAATGCCATATCTACTAATGCTGTTTCTGTTGGGTCTCCTGTTAAGGTTCCATCTTTTGCAATTTTTGTATCATTACAAAGCATGTTAGCATAAACTAATTTTGTCATATCTTCATTTATATTATTTTTATCAATTTCTGCAAAATCTTTTATTTCTTTATTTAAGAATACTTTTTCTACTGTCATTTTATTTTGAGTTAATGTTCCTGTTTTATCAGAACATATAACTGTTGCACTTCCTAAGGTTTCTACTGCTGGTAATCTTTTTACTATTGCATTTTTCTTTACCATTTTTTGAACACCTATTGCTAAAACAATTGTTGAAACTGCAACTAATCCTTCTGGAATTGCTGCAACTGCTAATGATACTGCTGTCATAAACATATGAATTGGCTCTTTGTTTTGTAATAATCCTATTATGAAAATAACTACACATATAGCTAAAGCTGCTATTCCTAAAGTTTTTCCTAGTTTGTTTAATTTTTGTTGTAGTGGTGTTGTTTGTTCTTCTGTTTGATTTATCATTTCTGCTATTTTACCAACTTCTGTTGTCATCCCTGTTTCTACTACAATTCCTTTTCCTCTACCATATGTTACTAAGCTAGAAGAAAATAGCATATTTGTTCTGTCTCCTAAACTCACTTCTACATCATTTATTTCTTCAATTGTTTTTTCTACTGGAACAGATTCTCCTGTAAGTGATGCTTCTTGTGATTTTAAATTTACTGCTTCTATAATTCTTAAATCTGCTGGAATATAGTCTCCTGTATCTAATACTACAATATCTCCAGGTACTAATTCTTTTGCTGGGACAACAGTAATATGTCCGTTTCTAATAACTTTAGACGCATGGTCTGTTAATTTTTGCAATGCTTCTAATGACTTTTCTGCTTTAGATTCTTGTGTTACTCCTATTATTGCATTTACAAGAACTACTATTAATATAATTATTGTATCAGTAATTCCTTCCCCTTCTGCTACACCAACTACTCCAGACACTATTGCTGCTATTATTAAAATTATGATTGAAAAGTCTTTGAATTGGTCTAAAAATCTTTTTAACATTGATTTTTTCTTTTTTTCTTTTAATTGATTTAGACCATATTTTTCTCTTCTTTTTACTACTTCTTCGTCTGTTAGTCCTGTTTCAATATTTGTGTGTAGCTCTTTTTCTACATCCTCTACTTTTTTGTTAAACCAGTTATGATTTTCCAATGTTCTTCCTCCTTTTTAATATTTTTAGCATTTTTTTAGTTTTTATAACATTAAATAAATTTGTTAACTATTACTTGGTAAAACTGATTATTACTATACAATAAAAAATTTTTAATACATAAAAAGACCTTTAAAAGGTATTTGGTTCCTTTTAAAAGTCTTGCTTACTTTAGAAAAGCTTACTAACCAGATAATAATTATCGCGTCTGTTGATTAGTAAATTAAAGCTACTCCCTTTTAAATCTATTTATTTATATTATAACTACTTTTAATGCCAATATATTTTATTGGTGACCCCTACGGGAATCGAACCCATGATTCCACCTTGAGAGGGTGGCGTCTTAACCGCTTGACCAAGGGGCCATAAAATTTACTTATTATTTATACCACTAAATTCTATTTTAGTCAACTCATATTCTAAAATTTTTTCTTTTTAAAAGCCTATACAGATACGTATAGGCTTCCAACTAAACTCAATCTATAATAATAACTTTCATAATTAAATTTGACTATTTATTGCTTTTACATTAATATGGTTCAACTATTTTTTTGTTTTAGTCAATTTAATAATTTATTTTAATTACTCATACCATTCTAATTCCCAATCATCTAATATTACAGTATCTCCTTCGCATACTCCCATTTCTTTTAGTTTTTCATCTATTCCCATATTCTTTAGACATTTTTGTAAATAATACATTGATTCATTATCTTCGATATTTACTCTTCCCATTAGTCTTTGTACTGCTCTTCCTGAAACTATGAATACTCCGTCCTCTTCTTTAATTGTCCATTCATCCTTTTTATCTTCTAATGTATAAACAACTTTATCTTCTATTTCAATTAAATCTTCTTTTGGCAAGTTTTTCAATTCTTCTGTCACATAGTCGATTAATTCTTCTATTCCTTGTTTTGTTGCTGCTGATATTTTAAATAATTTTAGATTTTCTTTTTTAGCTAATTCTTCTACTTCTTTTAATAAACTTTCATCTTGCATTGCATCAATTTTATTTGCTACAATTATTTGTTTTCTTTTGCTTAATTTTTCACTATATTTCTTTAATTCTTCGTTTATTGTGTTAAAATCTTCTACTGGATTTCTTCCTTCTTGACCTGATACATCTAAAAAATGTAATAATAATCTAGTTCTTTCAACATGTCTTAAAAATTGAATTCCTAATCCAACACCTTCACTTGCACCTTCAATTATACCTGGAATATCAGCTATTACAAATCCGTCTCCATTTTTTGTTTTTACAACTCCTAAATTTGGCTCTAAGGTTGTAAAATGATAATTTGCAATTTTGGGTCTAGCTTCTGTAACTACTGATAAAAATGTTGACTTTCCTACATTAGGAAATCCTAATAATCCTACATCTGCAAGTAACTTCAACTCTAAAATTATTTCCTTTTCTTCTCCTTTTTCTCCATCTTCTGAAAATCTAGGAGCTTGTCTTGTTGCTGTTGCAAAATGTGAGTTTCCTCTTCCTCCACGACCACCTTTTAAAATTAATTCAGTTTGGTCTGGATTTGATAAATCTGCAACAACCTTTCCTGTTTCTACATCTTTTACTATTGTACCTATTGGAACTTTTATATATAAATCTTTCCCATATTTTCCATTGCAATGACTTCCACTACCATTTTCTCCATTTTCTGCTTTGAATTTTTTATTATATCTAAAATCAATCAAAGTGTTTTTATCTTTATCTACTTGGAAATATATATCTCCACCTTTTCCTCCATCGCCACCATCTGGTCCTCCTGCTGCTACATATTTTTCACGACGGAAAGTTGCTGCTCCGTTTCCACCATCCCCTGATTTTATTATTATTTTTGTATAATCTGTAAACATATTCTCACCTCTTTAACTTTTTTATTTTTCATATAGCTCTTTTCTTATGTTTTCTATCTTTTCTTTATATTAATTTTTTCTCATATTTTCCTAAGTAAGCTAATTACAAATATCTATAATTAATCAAAATAATCTAATTTCATAGCACTTTTTACTTTCCTCATTGTTTCCTTTGCTGTCTTTCTTGCTCTTTCAGTTCCCTCTTTAAGAATTTCATCAACAAGTTCTATATTTTCTTCATAATATTTTCTTTTTTCCCTTATAGGTCTTAAATACTCAATTATATTTTTAGCCAACTGCTTTTTACAAGCAACACAACCTCTTTTTCCAGCCTTACATTCTTCACATACAGTTTTCACACCAGCTTCATCAGTAAATAAATTATGATAATATGCAACCATACATATATCAGGATTTCCTAAATCATCTTTTTTTATTCTATTAGGATCTGTCACAGCACTCATAACCTTTTTTGTAATTTCTTCTTCACTATCAGATAAATAAATAGCATTTCCTAAAGATTTACCCATCTTTTCATTGCCATCAAGACCTTTTATTCTTTTACCTTCTGACAATACAATTTTAGGTTCAACTAAAACCTCTCCATAAATACTATTAAACTTTCTAACAATCTCTCTTGCTTGTTCTATTAAAGGCTCTTGGTCTTCACCTGCTGGAACTAACTCACCTTCAAAAGTTGTTATATCAGCTGCTTGACTTACTGGATAACCTAAAAATCCATAAGTAACACTCTCACCAAAAACCTCTCTTTTCTGAGCAAGTTCAGTTTTAACAGTTGGATTTCTCTCCAACCTCGCAATTGAAACCAAATTAGAATAATAAACAGTAAGCTCAGCTGTCTCAGGTATCATTGACTGTATATATATAGTAGTTTTACTAGGGTCAATACCACAAGCCAAATAATCCATAGCAAGTTGTCTCACATTATTTCTAACTTTCTCCGGATTATTAAAATTATCAGTTAAAGCCTGAACATCAGCAATCAAAATATACATATCATACTCGCCACTATTTTGCATTTCAACCCTCTTCTTCAAAGACCCAAAATAATGTCCAATATGTAATCTTCCCGTTGGTCTATCTCCTGTTAAAATTCTTTTTCTCATACTATATCCTCCATTCATATAATATTAAATCATAAAAAGTCCAATTTTTCAACATTGTAGAGTAGTTATAAACTAGTAGTATAACGGCTAATTTCTAATGGTCCTCTCAAAAGCACCACACTTAAATAAATTTTGCAATTAAATCATACTCACTAACCTCTACAACTTCACACTCAACAAAATTATTCAAAACTTTCTCAAGTTTCTTATTTCCATTATTTTTAATATATACAACCCCGTCTATCTCAGGAACATCTTGCAAACTTCTCCCAACAAAATACTTCCCATCAAAAGACATCTCCTCTACTAAAACAGTAAACTTCTTTCCAATTTTCTTTTCTTGGTTATCCCTCGAAATCTCCTTTTGCTCTTGCATAATTCTATTATATCTAGACCTCTTTGTATTCCCATGTACTTGATTTGGCAATTTCTCGGCAGGAGTTCCTTCTTCCTTTGAATACATAAAAGCTCCTAACTTGTCAAACTTAGCAAACTTTATAAAATCTTGTAACTCTTTGAAGTTTTCCTCTGTTTCCCCGGGAAATCCCACAATCAAACTAGTCCTCAAAGTCACCTCTGGTATTTTATTTCTTATTTTTTCTATCAGACTAGTTATCTGTTCTTTATTAGTTCTCCTATTCATTTTTTTAAGTACATCATTTGAAATATGCTGAATAGGTATATCAAAATACTTTGCTATTTTAGGATTATTTGCCACAACTTCTATTAATTTATCTGTAATTCCTTCTGGATATGAGTACAAAAATCTAATCCATTTTATTTCTTCTATTTTTGATAATTCCTGTAATAACTCAGCAAGTTTTGTTTTACCATATATATCTTCTCCATATTTAGTTGTATCTTGTGCTATTACAATTAATTCTTTAATTCCTTGTTTTGCTAGACCTTTTGCCTCTTCTAAAATATCTTCCATTTTTCTACTTACAAATGGACCTCTAATATATGGAATTGCACAATATGTGCACCTATTACTACAACCTTCTCCTATTTTTAAATAAGCGAAATTTTTCCCAGTTGTTATAACTCTATTTAAAAATTCTTCTTGTTTTAACATTGGCATTGCAGGAATTTCAGAAATTTTCTTACTTGTTTTATTTTTTGATTTTTGAACTATATCTCTTTTTAATAAATCTTCTATCTTTTCCCAAATCTTATCATATTCATCAATTTTTAAGAACAAATCTACTTCTGGAATTGCTTTTATCAATTCTTCATAATATCTTTGTACTAAGCATCCCATTACAATTAAATATTTACATCTTTTATTTTTATATTCTGCCATTTCCAATATTGTATTTATAGCCTCTTCTTTAGCAGATTCTATAAAACCACATGTATTTACTACCAAAATATCTGCTTTTTTTTCGTCATTTACTATATTAAATTTATGTTCTTTAAATATACCAATTGTTGCTTCTGTATCTATTAAATTTTTGCTACATCCTAAAGATATAAAACCTACATTCATTTTTACTTTAATCCCTTTCTTTTTAGAATAAATATAATAAAACTTACTTCTCTTTGTCTTTATATAGTAAGTATCTAATAGAGAAATATATGAAATAAGTATACTTTTTTCATATCCCACATAATTTTTAATTCATTCTAATTTTTATGACTACAAATATGTTTCCTTGTCAATTCCATTAATTCTAATCTAGAAAATCCTTCAACTTGTGTCTTTGTTCTATCTTTTTTTAATTCTTGCTTTAATAATTCTTCTATTTTTTGTTTATTTTCTTCATTCTTCATATCTATATAATCAATTATTATTATTCCACCAATATCTCTTAATCTTAATTGTTTTGCAATTTCTTTTGTTGCTTCCTCATTTACTTTATATACTGTATCTATTACACTATCTTTTCCTGTATATTTTCCAGTATTTACATCTATTGCAGTTAAGGCTTCTGTTTTATCTATTGTAATAAAACCTCCACATTTTAACCATATCTTTCTATTTTTACTTTTTTCGATTTGTTTTTCTAAATCATATGTTTTAAATATTGAATCTTCACTTTTTATAGCAACTTGTATGTTTTTATATTCAGCATTTTCTTTTTTTATTCTAATTACTGTATTATAATCTCTATTATCACATACAGTAATTTTTTCTAATTTTTTCTCCACTAAATCTAATAACATTTTTTCTACTATATCTTGGCTTGTATATAATAGTTGTGCTTTATTTTTATTTGTGTCGATATTTGTTGATATTATATCTTCCCATTTATTCTCAATATATTTTATATCTTCGATTAGTTCTTTATCTTTGCCTTCTGCTGATGTCCTAATAACTGCTCCATTTCCTTTTGAAATATTTTCTTTTACTATTTTTAATAATCTTTCTTGTTCTTTTTTATCTTCGATTTTTTGTGATACTGTTACTATATTTGTGTTTGGCATCAATACTATATATTTACTTGGTAAATTTATATGTGTTGATATTCTAGCTCCTTTTTTATCATTACTGTCTTTTTTTACTTGTACTAATAATTTTTGATTTCTTTTTACAATTTCGTTAATATCTTTTTTATTGTTTTCTTTTGCTCCTTCTTTTCTATCTACTTGAGGCATTATATCTTCAAAATGTATAAAACTATTTTTTTCTGTTCCTATATCTACAAAAGCAGCTTGCATCCCTTTTATTATATCTTTTACTATACCAATATAAATATTACCCTCTTTTCTTTCATCTTTATTCTCTTCTATATAATATTCAATTAATTTTCCATCTTCTATAAGCGCTATTTCTTTATTTTCTAATGTTCTTTTTATCATTAACTCTAGCATTTTATTTTCCTTATATTATAATATATTTAGGTTTTTAATGGGCTTTACCTATAAACCCTTTTATACTTTATCTCTAAATAAAGTATAATTTATATTATCATTGTTAAATTTTATTTTTTAATTAAATTTATTCATTGCAATATCTACTCCGTTTTTTATTATTTCTACAATAGCCTCTTTTGCAACTAATGTTCCTTCATCTAATTTTTCTAGCTCTTCCTTAGAAACTTTTCCTATCACATAATTTATCATATCATTTTTATATTCAGGTGTTCCTATTCCTACTCTTATTCTTGAAAATTCTTGACTTCCTAAGCAATTTATAACAGACTTCATCCCATTATGAGAACCCGGTCCACCTTTTTTTCTTATTTTTATTTTCCCTGGTTTTACATCTATGTCATCATATATTACTATTATTTTTTTTATATCAATTTTATAAAATTTTATGGCCTCTACTATACTCTCTCCACTTAAGTTCATATATGTTTGAGGTTTTAATAAAATAACTTTTTCGTTTTCTATAATTCCTGTACCATATAGTCCCTTAAATTTATTTTTATTTATTTCAATTTTATATTCTTTTGCTATTTTATTAACTGTATCAAATCCCATATTATGTCTTGTATTTGAATATTCTTCTTCTGGGTTTCCTAATCCTACTATTAAGTACATTTAAAATCCTTCCTTTATCAATTTTTAAATTTGTTTTTTATTGAAATACCTTTATATTTTAACTGTTTTTTGCCTTTTTTTCAAGTCTTTTATAGTAAAAACATTTACATAATTTAAAATTATATTTATATTACTTAAACCAAAGAAAATTAGATTCAAAATAAGCTATTCTAAAATATATAAAATATTTCTAAGGTTAGTCCTTTTTTACTATATTTCCTAAATAATAACTTATAAGCTCTACAAATGAACCTTTTTCTATTGTTGAAATTTTATTTTTATAAAACTTCTCAAGAACATTATTCATTTGAAAAACTTAACAATTTTTAATCTATTTCATATAATATAAAAAGGACTAACCCTAGAAATATTTTATATATTCTAGGCTAGCCCTTGTTTATTTATAATTATTCTGCTGATTCCTCTGTTTCTGGAGCTTCATAAGCATCTAATATAGCTTTTTGAATTTTCTCTCTAGTTTCAGCATTGATTGGATGAGCTATATCTTTGAATTCTCCGTTTGGAGTTTTTCTACTTGGCATAGCTATAAATAATCCATTTTGGCTTTCGATAACTTTAATATCGTGAATTACGAATTCATTATCGAATGTTACAGAAGCAACAGCTTTCATTCTGTTCTCTGAATTTACTTTTCTTAAACGTACATCTGTTATTTGCATTTTGTGCACCTGCCTTCCTTAAGTTTTAAAAATATTTTGTACATATTAGTTATATCTTATGTACAATTATATTATTCTTCATAAAAAATCTTTTTCCTTCTTTTTTTTACAATTTTTTAAATTTTATTTAATTACTTTTAATTATATTTTAGAAATTTAATTTTTCAAAATTTTGAATTATTTTTTAATATTTTGTAATTTAAAACACTTTTACTTTTTTATTTGTAACCTATTAACTTTTATTGAATATAATATAACGAAATTTCCTTTAAACTATTGAATTTTTATATATAAAATTGTATAATCTATCTGTTAAAAAGGAGTGTTGATTAATGCCTAATATAGATAATATTAAAAAATATAAAAATATACATATGATTGGAATCGGTGGAGTTAGTATGAGTGGAATAGCTGAAATTCTACTTAATTGGGGTTTTAACATTACTGGTTCTGACTGTTCTAATTCTGAAACTACAGCCATCTTAACCAAAAAAGGAATTAAAGTAACCATTGGACATAGCATTGAAGATGTAAAAAAATCAGATGTAGTAGTTTACTCTGCTGCTGTAAAGCAGGATGATCCAGAAATGATAGCTGCTAGAGAAAGTAATATTCCAACTATTGAAAGAGCAGATTTTTTAGGAGAATTAACCAAATGCTATAAAGATACTATTTGTGTCTCTGGTACTCATGGAAAAACAACTACTACTTCTATGATTTCTCTTTGTTTTGTTGAAGCTATGAAAGACCCTAGTATTCAAGTAGGTGCTTATTTAAAACAACTAGATGGTAATTATAGAGTAGGAAATAGTGAACATTTTATAATTGAAGCTTGTGAATATGTTGAAAGTTTCTTAAAGTTTTTCCCAAAAGCTGAAATTATTTTAAATATTGATAATGACCATTTAGATTATTTCAAAACTTTTGAAAATATAAAAAATGCTTTTGTGAAATATGTAAAACTTTTACCTAATGATGGTTTATTAATTTTAAATGGAGACGATAATAATTGTTTGGACTTAAACCAATATACTTCTTCAAAAGTTGTTACTTATGGTATTACTAATAAAAACACAAATTTCTTTGCTGTAAATATTGTTTTTGATAATGATGGATTTGCTGAATTTGATGTATATCATAATGATGAATTTTTTGAAAGAATTAAATTATCAGTTCCTGGAATGCATAATGTTTTAAATGCTTTGGCTTGTGTAGCTCTTTGTAATGAATATGGAATTGATAAAAAATCAATAAAAAATGCTTTACTAAAATTTACTGGTGCTCACAGAAGATTTGAATTTAAAGGAAAAATAAATGGATTAGCAAGTGTATATGATGATTATGGTCATCATCCTACTGAAATTATAGCAACTGCTAAATCTCTAATGAATAAAAAATATAATAAATCTTGGGTAGTTTTCCAACCTCATACTTATAGTAGAACCCAAAATTTATTAAATGATTTTGCAAAAGCTTTATTAAACTTTGATAATATTATTGTTTTAGATATTTATGCCGCAAGAGAAACTAATACTTATGGTATTTCTTCTAAAGATTTAGTTAATAAAATTAATTCTCTTGGTAAAAAAGCTTTATATATTCCTGATTTTGATGAATGTGTAAATTATATTAAAGATAATGTTAAAGAAAATGACATTATCATGACTTTAGGAGCTGGAACTGTAACTAATATTGGAAATATGTTAACTAAATAAGGATTTTGGGGTCGGAGATAAAAATCATCATCCAAATTTGCAAAATTATAAAAAGAACTGATAATCAGTTCTTTTTAAATTTTGCAACTGTAATTGTATAATTTAAAGCTATCTATTTCTAGCCTTATATATTTTCATAATATGACCATAAAGAGATAATTTTTATAGTTTTTTCTTTTTCATATACTTGATATACTAATCTATGTTGTATATTTAATCTTCTTGAATATGTACCGTTCTAGGTTTCCTAACAATTTTTCATAAGGTGGTGGGGGTTGATATGGATTTTCTTTTATTACTTTTATTAAGGTTTTTGCCTTTTTGTTTATTGAACTTTGTTTTATTCTCTCTATGTCTTTTATTGCTTTTTTAGTATATACTATTTTATACATTTACTACCATTCAACCTCGCTCTCTGAAACGCAGTCTTTCAAATCTTCTTCTATTCCTTCAACTATTTTTTCTTTTAATTTTTTGTTGCTTTCAATTTCTAATGTTGCCATTATATTATTGTAATCTTCTTCACTTAGTACAACTGCATTCCCATTTTTAGTTGATATGTTTATAGGTTCGTTATATTTAATAGTTTGCTCTAACAAGTTGTATATCTTTTCTAAAACTTGTTATATTTGTATTTGTCATTTTTCATCACTCCTTTTTAATTTATTAAATCGTACGTTTATACGTAGGTCAAATATGTTTTATTATTATTTAGTATATGTAAAATTACTATATTTTATCAAGATTTTTTATAAATATTATATAATATTAATTAAATGATGATTTTTGTCTCCGACCCCAAAATCATGACCTCAAAATCGCTACTTTTAAAATTATCTTTTCTTATTGTCTTTTTACAATATTTGTATTATAATGTAAAAAAAACAATAATTTGTTAAATTTAAACATTTTTTATAACATTTAACATTTATTAACTTCACACAAAGGAAAAGTAGTTTGAAAGAAATCCAAAATCTTTTACTACTATATGTTCCTTTTAGCAAAACAAGGAAGGAAGGAATTTTATATGAGTAAATTATACAATATCTATTCATCTTTAAAATCTAACGAACCTAATTCTGAAAAAACTTTATATCTATTTAAGTCTGGAATTTTTTTTATTTTGATTGACGAAGATGCAAAAATAGCTTCTAAAATTTTAAATTTAAAAATCACTTTTCTTACTGAAAACATTGTAAAATGTGGTTTTCCTATCTCTTCATTAGAAAAATATTCTTCATTAATCCAACTTACTGATTATAAATTTCAAATTATTGATTCTTCTTCTAATATTAATTATTCTTTAAAAAATTACTCCTTGAATGAAAACATTAAAACTTTTTTATTACAAATATCAGATTTAGATACAAATAATCTATCTATAAAAGAGGCTTATGAAATTTTAGATAACTTCAAAAATACATCTACAAATCTTTTAAAAGGTCTTTAGTTTAGTTTGCAAGAAATAAAAACTCTTTGTCCTTTAGTAAATTAAAGAAATAAAATGAAGAGAAACGAATTGAAAGGAATGGAATTTAAAATGCCTGATAATAAAAATAATCTACAAATATATCAAAAATATTTAGAACTAATTTATTACACAAATGATTTAGTTAGAAAATATCCCAAATCTGAAACTTTTGCTTTAGTAAAAGAAATCAAAAGTACAATTTATTCTGGTCTAAGATTATTGATTTATGCTATTAAAGTTTATAATAAACAAGAAAAGCTAAAATATCTTAATGAATTTGATATAAACTTAAACCTTTTAAAAGTACATATTAGATTATCTTATAAATATAAATACATTTCAATGCAAAATTATCAAACTTGGTGTAATCATATAACTAATATTTGTAATATGTTAGGAGCGTGGATTTCTTCATGTCTAAAAAAATAAAAAATTGTTTTTATCAGAACCTAACTTTTTCAAAATTATTACAAGCTCATGAACGAGCTAGAGTACATAAATCTTATAAAAATGAAGTTATTCGCTTTGAGTTAAACTTAGAAAATAATTTAATTAATTTACTAAACAATATAAAAAATAAAACTTATCATTTAGGAAATTATTATAGTTTTACAATATATGAACCAAAAGAAAGACTTATAAAAGCACTTCCATATATAGATAGAATTGTTCACCAATGGTATGTTGAAGAATTTATCAAACCTTATATTGTTCCAAAATTTATAAATACATCCTTTGCTTGTTTGACTGATAAAGGGACTCATAAAGCTGTTTGTGAAGTTCAAAAGCAAATGCGCGAATTCAAAAGAACTCATGGTGATTTTTGGGTTTTAAAATGTGATATTAGTAAATTTTTTTATAGTATTAATCCATATATTTTATTTAATATTATGAAAAAATATATATCTGATAAAGAATTATTAAATTTTACTAAATTGCTTATATTTGATAAAAGAAATAAAGATGATACCGTAGGTATCCCTATTGGAAATTACTCTAGTCAATTTTTTGCAAATATTTATTTGAATGAACTTGATCAATATGTCAAAAGAACTTTAAAGATAAAATATTATACTCGCTATATGGACGACTTTATATTATTACTCCCTACTAAAAAAAGTTGTATAGAAATCAAAAATAAAATTCAAGATTTTTTAACTAAAGAATTGCAACTTTCTTTAAATAATAAATCAAAATATTATCCTTACAAAATGGGAGTTAATTTTTGTGGTTATAGAATTTTCACAACTCATCGTTTACTTAGAAATAGTAGTAAAAAGAAAATTAAGAAAAAAGTTAAAAGTTGGAACATATGTTATGAAAAAAATAAATTAAATACTTCTTTAGCTATACAAAGTTTAAACTCTTGGCTTGGACATTCTTCACATTGTAATTCACATAAACTTCAACAAAAAATTTTAAATAATTGCAATTTCATTGTAAATTCAAATTATTATACTAATATAGAGAACTCTTTAA
Source organism: uncultured Clostridia bacterium (assembly GCA_963558115.1). Lineage (GTDB taxonomy): Bacteria > Bacillota > Clostridia > TANB77 > CAG-508 > CAG-269. The sequence goes on along the minus strand of CAUWFY010000019.1, from coordinate 1,008 downwards.
TTGAATTAATTGAAACTAATAATAAAAAATAGAATTTTTTATAGAATTTTGTTATACTGATTTTTGTCTCCGACCCCAAAATCACGACCCCAAAATAATTGACCGCTTACAACTTAAAAAATCAATCCTAGAAATATATTTTTATATTTCTAGGATTGATTTTTCGTATTCTCGGACTTTCGCCATTTTACTACTTGAACAAGATAAGATTTTAATCTTAGAGTTAATTTATTTATTGACATTTACAACATTTGTAAATTAAACTCATACTATTTATGTGTTTATGATATAGGAACTATTTTTTGCCAAAATTCTACGTGTTTTTTCAAAAAAACACAAAATTCACTTGAGACTTACACTTGACATTTACATATATCTTATTTTGCCTATACCAAAGGAATTAAACTTCTTTGATACTAATCCTGTTGTAAGTATTTTTTGTCTTACCTCTCGGTATTCTCCTTGAAGAATACCCATCTGGGACAGAAACCTTATGTTTCTTGTTGTATCGAAGTGCTACACAACAAGGACTGAACGGAACCCGTTGTTGTTGTTCGCGTTGCCATTAGTAATGTTTGAATTAAGAACACCTGCATTAGAACCATTATTGCAATTGCCACCACGTATCACGAACGGATACGCGCTACAGTTTAATCCCTAATTTTATTGACTTATATAAATTTTCTTGTATATTTGCCAAAAACCTACAAAAACTATTGACATTTGCATATATCAAAATCCCTGTAAAATTTTTGCTCTTTTTAATTTTCTTCCGTATTTCTGTTCTGCACTTGTCAATATTTAGTGCCGAATAAAAGGGAATTAAGAATTAAGTCACATTCAAAGTGCTACACAACAAGGACTGAACGGAACCCGTAGTAGTTGAGCGCGTAGCCATCAGTAATGTAGGAATTAAGAACACCTGCAGCAGAACCACCATAGCAACTGCCACCACGCAACACGAACGGATACGCGATATGTCCTATTAATACAAAGTCATTGTCCCAA
>CAUWFY010000018.1:0-15728 GCA_963558115.1 uncultured Clostridia bacterium | reverse complement strand
TTTTAAAAAATTATCATAAGAAGTTTAAAGTTTACACAAACTTTACGATATACTCAAATTAAATCCTAATGAGAAATTTGCATTATATCCAACATATCAAAACAATTCTGGAAAGTTGAATAAAATTATTACAGTTTATCGTCCTAAAATTCTTTTTGATGCACCATGGTTCATAGAAGAGGAAAAAATTGAACCAATATCTATTGGTAATGACAAACAATTCATTTCTTTGTCTGAATTAATTTGATCTAAAACGAGACTAACTTTTAATGTATAAATATAATTAAAAGTTAGTCTCTATTTTTAATTGATGGTTGTATTAGTAGCTCCTGTTCCTACAACATCTTCTTGTAATGCTCTCCAAGTATTACATCCCACTATTCCATCAATAGCTAATCCTTTACTTCCTTGATATGCTTTTACTGCATTTTGTGTTGCAGGACCAAATATTCCATCTAATCCATTTGTACTATATCCTAATGTATTTAAGTCATCTTGTGCTATTAAAACATAATTACTTACACTACCTCTTTTTAATTGAGGAAAGCCTCCTGTGCTACACGCAGGTGAACCGAAACCTTTTGTCAAAATGTACCCAAGTTGGAGTTAAGCTGATTGGCTCTACAAAAGTCCACACACCTGAATTATTTGCACTATTCCAAAGAACTTTTCTTCTACTACTGCTTAAAGTTTGACCTACATCAAAAGCTACACCTGCATAATGTTGGCTTTGATTACCATGCCCTCCTTCATAAGGTCTTTTAAATGCAAATCCTACTGGTATTGGACCTCCAAATATATATCTTTGACTATTCCAACTTTGCATCGTTCTTTTCGTTGTCCATAAAATATTACTTTTGCTAGAACCTCTGAATTCTCGCACTCTTAAAGTTCCATTTGTATTGTACGGCATAGGTTCTGATTCACCCCTATAATATGTTTCCATTCTATCTCTATCATTATTAAAAACTAATATTTTGGCCATAAAAAATAATCCCTCCCAATATATCTTTTTACATAATATGCATTTTTTATATTTTTGTTACAAAGGTCTTATGGTATATTGAATGCAAATTTTAATGGGAGATGTTATATTTAAAAATATCTTGTAAAAACTTGATAATAAAAATCAAAAGTTTTAATAAAAAATCAAAAAAAATTTTTATTAAAACTTTAAGAGTGACAAAAATATTTAAATTAAGTATTTCATTTAATTTTTTTATATAGCTTTGCTACTTTTCTTATTATCATTTTGAAGTTTTATTAATTGATTAGTAAGAGCAGATATTATACTTTTATTATAATCATTCAATTTCATATATGCTTCTAAAAATCTATCATCAACAAAATCATCAAAACAAGAAGCATCTACACCAATTAAGTCATCAAATAAAAAATCTGAACTAATATTTAAAGCTTTACAAAGATTAACAATAGTTGTTGCACTTCCAAATGCAATACCTCTTTCTAATTGACTAATATATCTTGTTGATAAAGAAAGTTCTTCAGCTAATTTTTCTTGAGTAAAATTAGTTTTTGCTCTTGCTAACTTAATTTTTTTACCAATATTTTTTCTTAAATATCTTTCATTACTATCCATAAAATTCCTCCTAATTTTATTTATACTAAAAGTATAACAACAACTTTGACTAATTAAAATGAACTATTAATATGACAAAATGCGAAAGTAAAACTAACAATATTATCTTTGAGAATTGGTGCAGATAATAATATCAATTTTATTAATTAAAAATTATACTAAAGATTAAAAATACCATAATATAATAATTAATAAATAGAAAAAGATTACAATTACTCACATGATAAGAAAAAGTTAATTTATCGTGTATAGTTTGAAAATTAAAAAATAATTAAGTATAAATATTTTTATAGTTAAATCATGAAAAAAGAAGCATGTGGAATTTTTACTAATATAGTTTTTATATAAAATAAAAATAAATAATAAAATATTTAAAAAAATTTGAAAAAAGGCTTGAAAAATATATAAAGATATATTACAATGAAAATGAAGTGGAGAGAAGTGGCACAAAGTGGTAGATTGTGAAAAGGGGTGAAAATCAATTGCTAATAGGTGAATACGAGCATTCTCTTGATGTTAAAGGAAGGTTAATAATGCCTGCCAAACTAAGACAAGATATGGGAGATAGATTCATCGTAACAAAAGGGTTAGATGGATGTTTGTTTGCGTTTTCACAAGAAGAGTGGTTGAATTTTGAAACAAAATTAAAAGCATTACCTTTATCAGATAAAAATGCTAGAAACTTTGTAAGATTTTTCTTATCAGGTGCAACAGAATGTGAATTAGACAAGCAAGGAAGATTTTTAATTCCAAGTAATTTGCGTGTTGCAGCAAATTTAGAAAAAGAAGCAGTAATAATCGGAGTAGGAACAAGACTAGAAATATGGAATAAAGAAATATGGCAAAAATGTGATGAAAATATTTCTGCAGATGAAATTGCAGCAAATATGACAATGTTAGGTATATAACTTTCACAAGTTTATATAAAAAACTAATGATAAATATACAAAAGATATTAAAAAATACAAAAGAAAAATGACAAAAGATAAACTTACAGAAGATTTAAATTACAAAAGATAAAAAGACAAAAGATTAATAGTTAGTAAACAAAAGATGAAATTTGAAATACAAAAGTCATTTTAGTAAAAAACAAATGATTATAAAACAAAAGAATATAGTAAATGAAACCCTAAAGAAAAACATATTTACTTATTATATATGGAATAATCTGATATGAGTTAAAGTTAATAGATGATTTTCCTATATAATAAAAAAGGCAACTGGTAGTTTCTCTAATTATCAGTTGCCTTTATAGTTATAGAAACAGTATAAAAAATAAGAGGTGGGACTTTGGAATTTCAACATAAACCAGTAATGCTAAATGAATGTATAGAAGGATTAAATATAAAGCCAGAGGGTATTTACATAGATGGAACTTTAGGTGGAGCAGGACATAGTAAGGAAATACTAAAAAAACTTTCAAATAAGGGACTATTAATTGGTATAGATAGAGACCAAGAGGCATTAAATGCCGCAAAAGAAAATTTGAAAGAATTTACAAATGTAAAATATATACATAATAATCATGATAATATAAAAGAAATTTTAGAAGAATTAGGAATTGAAAAAGTAGATGGAATATTGTTAGATTTAGGAGTATCATCATATCAATTAGACGAAAGAAATAGAGGATTTAGTTACTTAGGGGAAAATGAATTGGATATGAGAATGGATAAAACCCAAGAATTAACAGCAAAAACAGTGGTAAATACATATAGTGAAAAAGAATTAGCAAATATTATTTATGAATATGGAGAAGAAAGATTTTCAAGACAAATAGCTAAAAATATATGTATATATAGAAAAACTAAAACAATAAATACTACAAAGCAATTAGTAGAAATAATTGAAAACTCAATACCAAAATCAAAACAAAATGATGGACATCCTGCTAAAAGGACATTTCAAGCAATAAGAATAGAAGTTAATGATGAGATTAAGCCATTATATAAAACAGTACAAAATTGTATTGATGTGTTAAAAGAAAAAGGAAGATTATGTATAATAACATTTCATTCACTAGAAGATAGAGCAGTAAAAAATGCATATATTGAAGCAACAGGAAAATGTATATGTCCAAGTGATTTGCCATATTGTGTATGTGGAGCTAAAAAGTATGGAACAATTATAAATAAAAAACCAATAATAGCATCAGAAGAAGAACAAAATGAAAATAGTAGGTCAAAAAGTGCAAAGCTTAGAATATTTGAGAAAATAGAAAATTAATTAATGAATAGGAGGTGAAATAACTTATGGCAACAGAGAGATATCAGTATGAAACTAGTCCAAGAAAATTAGAGCCAAATTATAAAGAAGCAAAAACTAAAAAGGAAAAAATACATATTGTAAAAGATATTCCTAGACAAGAAGTAAAAATATCAAAAGCTCAAAAGAAACAGCATAGAAAAGTTACTTTAATTGTATTATTAGCTTTTGCTTTATTGTTGACCATAAGTTATAGAAACGCCCAAATAAATGAACAATTTACTGAAATGCAAAATTTAAAAACAGAATTGTCAAATTTGCAAAAAGAAAATGAACAATTAAAAGTTTCAATAGAAAATAGTCTTAACTTATATAATATAGAAAAAATAGCAAAAGAAAAATTAGGAATGCAAAAATTAACTAATAAACAAATTGAGTATATTGCACTTCCAAAAAAAGATTATACGGAATCAGCAAGTGAGAAAATTGAAAAAGAAGATGAGAATAAAAATTGGTTTTCGCAATTTGTTGATAAAGTTTTTAACAGATAAAAGAGAAGATTTCGGGGTCGTGATTTCGGGGTCGGAGACAAAAATCATGATTGGATAATTAAGAATAAATTTAAATAATTATTCATATTTCCAATCATGATTTTTGTCTCCGACCCCGAAATCACGACCCCGAAATCACGAAATCAATCTTGTGCATAAATTAAAAACACTTTTAATAAACATTATTAGAGGTGTTTTTTATGTTTGAAACAAAACTTTCTAATAAGAAAAAAATGAGAACAATTTTATTTGTAGCATTTATAATAATTGTAGCCTTAATAATAAGACTTGCAATAATACAATTAGCACAAGGTGAAGAATTATCAAAAATGGCATATGAACAACAGACAATGGATAGAAATATAAATCCCAAAAGAGGAACAATTTATGATTCAACAGGCAAGTACAAATTAGCTGTAAGTAGTACAGTAGAAACTGTAACAGTAAATCCTGGGAATATAAAAAGTGAAGAGAAAGAAAAAGTTGCAAGAAAACTATCAGAGATATTTGAGTTAGATTATGAAAAAATTTTAAAGAAGGTAAAAAAGAGAAGCTCAATAGAAACGATAGTAAAAAAAGTAGATAAGGAAAAAATAGATGAATTAAGAAAATGGATGGAAGAAAATAATATAACAACAGGAATAAATATTGATGAAGATACAAAAAGGTATTATCCATATAATAATTTAGCATCTCAAGTAATAGGATTTTGCGGAAGCGATAATCAAGGATTAGATGGAATAGAAGCAAAATATAATAAAGAATTAGAAGGAAAAAAAGGAGCGATTAAAAAACATACAGATGCAAAAGGTGGAGAAATAGGAACAGAAGGTGAAAAGTATGTTTCTGCTATTGATGGAAATGATTTGGTATTAACAATAGATTTAACAATTCAATCAATAGTTGAGAAATATTTAAAAGAGGCATGTATAGACAATAAGTGTACAGATGGTGGCAATATAGTTGTAATGAATCCTCAAAATGGAGATATATTAGCAATGGCAACATATCCAAATTATAATCTTAATGAACCATATGAAGCATATACTGAAGAATTAAAAAATGTATGGGAAACAATTGAACAAGGCGAAAAAACAAAAAACTTACAAGCAGTATGGAGAAATAGAGCAATTGCAGATACATATGAACCGGGTTCTGTATTTAAATTAATAACTTCATCAGCAGCATTAGAAGAAGGAATAACTCAAACTGATAAAGAAGGAGAGTTTAATTGTAATGGAGGAATTGAAATAGCAGGAGTTAGAATAAAATGTTGGAGATATTATAGACCTCATGGCTCAGAAAGTTTAAGAAAAGCATTAATGAACTCATGTAATCCAGTATTTATAGGATTAGGACAAAAAATAGGAGTTCATAAATATTATGAATATCTAAAGAAATTTAATTTGCTAGATACTACTAAAATAGACTTACCAGGGGAGGCAACAAGTATATTTTTAGCAGAAAATAAGGTTGGACCAGTAGAACTTGCGACTATAAGTTTTGGGCAAAGATTTGAAATAACTCCAATACAATTAGCAACAGCAATATCATCAATTTCAAATGGAGGAATGAAAGTAAAACCAAGAGTGGTAAAACAAATTATAAATAGTGAAACTAAAGAAATAAGAGATATCCAAGTAGAAAAAACAGACAGAGTAATATCAAAAGATACTTCAGAAAAAGTACTTAGTATGATGGAAAGTGTAGTATCAGAAGGAACTGGTAAAAATGCAAAAGTTGCAGGATATAGAATAGGTGGAAAAACAGGAACATCAGAAGATGGAGTGAATACTAATAAATATGTAACATCGTTTTGTGGAGTAGCTCCAATAGATAATCCTCAGGCAGTTGTTTTAGTTACTTTATATAATCCGACAGGGGAAGGGGGACACCAAGGAGGAGGTGTTGCAGCACCAGTAGGAGGGCAAATATTTAGTGAAATACTGCCATATTTAGAAGTAAATCAAGGAAATGAAGATGAAATTGAAAAGATAGAACAAGTACAAACACCAGATATTTTAGGAAAAACAATTAAAGAAGCAGAAAAAATATTGAAAGAAAGTGGGTTAAAAATTTCAATAAAAAATAATGAAGAAAATCTAGATAAAGAAAATACTATAATAAAAAATCAAATACCTAAAGCTGGAATTATTGTAAATCAAGGAAATAATATATATATAGAATATTAATATAAATTTAGTAATATTATTAAACTATGAATTGTAAAAAGGTAGTAGGAAAAGTGACAAGGTTACATAATTAAAGATTTGAAAGGGTGATTTTACTTGTTTTATTTAGAGAAAATCTTATATAGCATCAAGATAAAATCTGATTTTTTTATGCAATAAGAAAATCAAAAAGAATACTTGCAAAGTATTCTTTTTTGTTATAGAATAGAAAATGCCTAATAATGGTAAAATAAAAGTAGAAAACTTTTAAATATAAAGGAGGAATTTTTATGTCAGTAAAATTAGGAATTAATGGATTTGGAAGAATAGGAAACCTTTCATTCCAAGCAGCATTAGCTAAGGAAGGAGTAGAAGTTGTAGCAATAAACGATCCATTCATCACAGCAGATTATATGGCATATATGACTAAATATGATACTGTTCATGGAAGATTTAATGGAACAGTAGAAGAAAAAGATGGAAACCTTATAGTAAATGGAAAAGAGATAAAAGTATATAATGAAATGGATCCACACAATATTCCTTGGGGAGAAATTGGTGTTGAATATGTATTGGAATGTTCAGGAGTATTTACAACAATGGAAAAAGCACAAGCGCACATTGATGCAGGTGCAAAACAAGTTATAATTAGTGCACCATCAAAAGATGCTCCAATGTTTGTTATGGGAGTTAATAATAAAGAATACAAACCAGAAATGAACATAGTATCAAATGCATCTTGTACAACAAATTGTCTAGCACCACTAGCAAAAGTTATAAATGACAAATTTGGAATAAAAGAAGGATTAATGACAACAGTTCACGCAACAACAGCAACACAAAAAACAGTTGATGGAGCTTCTAAAAAAGATTGGAGAGGTGGAAGAGCAGCAGCAGCTAATATAATTCCATCATCAACAGGAGCAGCAAAAGCTGTTGGAAAAGTTATACCAGAATTAAACGGAAAATTAACAGGTATGTCTTTCAGAGTACCAACAGTTGATGTTTCAGTTGTTGATTTAACTTGTAACTTAGCAAAACCAACAACATATGAAGAAATTTGTAAAGCTATGAAAGAAGCATCAGAAAATGAAATGAAAGGAATTATCGAATATACAGATGAACCAGTAGTTTCTTCAGATTTTGTTTCTGACCCACATACATCAATATTTGATGCAACAGCAGGAATCATGTTAACAGATACATTCGTAAAATTAGTATCATGGTATGATAACGAATGGGGATATTCAAATAAATTAGTTGATTTAGCTTGTTATATAGCTAGTGTGAAATAATAAAGATTTTGGAGGATTTTGGGGTCGGAGACAAAAATCATCGATTGATAATAATATATTTGTATGCTCTTAACCCAAAAACAATTATCAAAAAATCAGATATTCTAAATTGATATAAGAAATATTAATTAAAAAAGAATATTAAAAGAACACAAATCTCTTGAAATGTGTTCTTTTTTATTATAAAATAGCAGAAGAATAATAAAAAGGCAAAAAATGTATAAAATAAGATTAAATTAAGATTTAATTTTATTTTGTAATGTCCAAAGCAAATATATTAATATTACAAAAACAAGGGATAGAAAAATCTTTTCTTGTAATCTTAAATATATTAGTTGGGTGTACATTTTTAATATATTTGTTTATCTAAAGGAGGAAAGTTAAATGAACAAAAAAACAATAAAGGATATTGATTTAAAAGGAAAGAAGGTATTTGTAAGATGTGACTTTAATGTGCCAAAGGACGAAAATGGAAATATTACTGATAATACAAGAATTGTTGCAGCATTACCAACAATAAAATATTTATTAGAACAAAATTGTAAACTAATACTAGCATCACATTTAGGAAGACCAAAAGGAGAATTTAAACCAGAATATTCATTAGCACCAGTTGCAAAGGAATTATCTAAATTATTAGGAAAAGAAGTGATAATGGCAAAGGACGTAGTAGGAGAAGATGCTACATCTAAAGCTAGTAGCCTAAAAGAAGGCGAAATTTTATTACTTGAAAATGTAAGATTTCATAAAGAAGAAACCGAAAATGATGCAGAATTTTCTAAAAAATTAGCATCGATGGCAGAAGTATTTGTAAATGATGCATTTGGTACAGCACATAGAGCCCATAGCTCAACAACAGGAATAGCAAGTTTCTTACCAGCAGTTTCAGGGTTTTTAATTGAAAAAGAATTAGAATTTTTAGGAAATGCCGTTAATAATCCAGAAAGACCATTTGTTGCAATTTTAGGAGGAGCAAAAGTTTCAGATAAAATTGGAGTAATAGATAGCTTACTTGAAAAAGTTGATACTTTAATGATAGGTGGAGGGATGGCATATACATTCTTCAAGGCACAAGGTTATGAAGTAGGAAATTCAATATGTGAAATGGACAAACTAGACTTAGCAAAATCAGCAATGGAAAAAGCAAAACAAAAAGGTGTAAAATTAATGTTACCAGTAGATACAAAAATAGGAAAAGAATTTAAAGCAGATACAGAAAGCAAAACTGTAAAATATACAGAAATACCAGCAGATTGGGAAGGGTTTGATATTGGAGCAGAAACTATAAAAATCTTTAGTGATGAATTAAGAAATGCTAAAACAGTTATCTGGAATGGGCCATTAGGATTATTTGAATTTGATCAATTTGCAATAGGAACAAATGAAATTGCAAAAGTCTTATCAGAAATAGATGCAACAACAATAATAGGTGGAGGAGACTCAGCAGCAGCAGTTAAAAAAGCAGGTTTAGAAGATAAGATGACTCATATATCTACTGGTGGAGGAGCATCTTTGGAATTTTTAGAAGGAAAAAAATTACCAGGAATTGAAGCTTTAATGGATAAATAATAATTTATGGAAGATTATAAGTTTTTTAATTTATAGTCTTCTATTTTTTGTGTATAGGAACAAAATAAAACTTTTTAGTTTCAAATTCAAAGTGAATTGAAAATGTAAAGTGTATCAAAAATGAGAAGGACTTTTATATTAAATTTATATAGATTTTTTTATGTAATGATGTTAAGTTTTTCATATTATATGGGAATAATTTATATGAAAATACTTGAAATATGATAACTTTTGATATAAAATAAAAATACTGATTTAATATAAATAGATTAAAATCACAATATAAAATTTTTGTAAAGTGTTATAGCTAAATATAAGGATGTAAAAAATGAATGATTATAAAAAGTCGTTAAAAATAAATGACAAAAAAGATGATAGAGAAGATAAAAGAAGTTTTTATAAAACTTATGAAAGAGGAAAAGATAATAAAAAAATATATAAAGGAAGTACAATAGCACAACTAGAATTAGTTCAAAATCTATGCTTAAACGGAGTATCATGTTTTGTAATTAATGATCAAAATGAAGTTTTAATTGAAAGAAGAGCAAACACAAAATTAACAGCAAATGAAATAGATTTATGTTCTGGACATATAGATAATAATGAAACACCAACTCAAGCAATGATTAGAGAATATGTAGAAGAACTACATTCTGGAACAGAGGAAGAAAAACAAATAGCAAGAGAAGAGGCAATAAAAGGATTAAAAAAATTAGAAGAATTAGATTTAATATTTAAAAGCAAAGGAAAAGAGAGAAAATTTTTTATACAGTTTTATATGTTAAAAACAAAAATGAAACAATTCACAAAACAAGAAGAAGAAGTACAAAATATAGAATGGGTTCCATATCAAGAATGTTTTGAACTTATAAGACAAGGAAAAACAAAATTTCCATATGATGAAAGATATGAGAAAATGTTTAAGAAAATAGAAGAATACATAAAAGGAAAAAATATAGAAAATAATAAAGATATTAATATAAAGTAGTGAGGAAATTATGATAATAACTTTATCAGGAGTAACAGGTGTAGGGAAATCATACTTAAAAAAAGAAATTGAAGAAAAATTGGAAATAAAAGCGCAGACAATAGTAACAACTAGGGTAAAAAGAGTAGGAGAACAAAATGGAGTTGATAAAAACTTCGTAACAGAAGAAGAATTTGAAGACTTGAAAAGAAAAAAAGATATAATAGTAACTTTTGAGTTTTTAGGAAATAAATATGGCTACCCAAGAAAAGAAATGGAATCAAAGAAAAATAGTGTAGTTGAATTACACTATTCTATAATATACCAATTAAAAAAAGAAGTTAAAAATACATTTTCAATATATATGATTCCGGAAAACATAGAAGTAGCAAAACAAAAATTAAAAGAAAGAAATTTACCTAAAGAAGTAGAAAGATTAAGACTAGAAGAAATTGAAGAACATATTAATAAATTTCAAAATGACGAAGATTTAAGAAATCAATTTGATTATATTTTTTACAATGATTATACAGAAAAATCAATACAAAAAATAATAGAACTATTAAAAAATATTTGTATAAATTATGATAATGAAATAAAAATATAATTTATAGTATAAAATGTATAAGGAGGATTTTTTATGAGAAGAAAAGTTATTGCAGGAAATTGGAAGATGAATATGCTTCCTAATGAGGCTATTGAATATATAGAAAAATTATCAAAACTAGTAAAAGATACTGAAAACGAGGTTATTTTATGTGTGCCATACACAGATTTATTTTATGCTTTATTAACAGCACAAAATACAAATATAAAAATAGGAGCTCAAAATATGCACTTTGAAGAAAGTGGAGCATATACAGGAGAAGTATCAGCAAAAATGTTAAAATCTATAAATGTAGAGTATGTAATTATTGGACATTCAGAAAGAAGACAATATTTTAATGAAACTGATGAAAGTGTAAATAAAAAAGTAAAAATGGCCTTAAAAAATGGATTAAAACCAATAATTTGTGTTGGAGAAACATTAGAACAAAGAGAGGCTAATAAAACAGCAGAAGTTATAACAAAACAAACTGAATTAGCATTAGAAGGTTTAGAAGAAAATGAACTTAAAGAAATAATAATAGCTTATGAACCAATATGGGCAATAGGAACAGGAAAAACTGCAACAAGTGAAGATGCTAATAATTCTATAAAAGAAATAAGAAACAAAATTGCTACAATATATGGACAAAATGTCGCTGATGGAGTTATAATACAATATGGTGGAAGCGTAAAATCTAAAAATGCAAAAGAATTATTTACAATGTCAGATATTGATGGAGGATTAGTAGGTGGAGCAAGTCTTGATCCAGAAGAATTCTCAAAGATAGTTGAATATGATAAATAATAAATAAGTAAGTCACTAAAGAAAAAATATATATTAAGATAATGAGATAGCGTTAATTAAAGATTTCATATAAAGTTATGAAATAAATTTGCAAAAAAAGAAGGATGGTATAAAATGAAAGATGATAAATTAACAATGTTAATGATATTAGACGGATTTGGAGATAATAAAAACAAAGATGGAAATGCAATAAAACTTGCAAAGACTCCAAATATAGACAGAATAATGAAAAGTTATCCAAATACAGATATATATACAAGTGGTTTACAAGTTGGATTGCCAGAAGGACAAATGGGAAATTCAGAAGTAGGACATACAAATATTGGAGCAGGAAGAATAGTATATCAAGAATTAACAAGAATTACAAAATCAATAGAAGATGGAGACTTTTTTCAAAATCGTGAATTTATATCTGCTATTGAAAATTGTAAAAAGAATAATTCAAAATTGCATATTTTAGGCTTAGTTTCAGATGGTGGAGTTCATAGCCATATAAGACATTTATATGGTTTACTTGAAATGGCAAAAAGAAGAGATTTTGAAGATGTATATGTTCACTGTTTCTTAGATGGTAGAGATACACCACCAGCTTCAGCTGAAAACTATATAATAAAACTAGAAGAAAAAATGAAAGAAAAAAATATCGGTAAAATAGCAAGTATTTCAGGTAGATTTTACGCGATGGATAGAGATAAGAGATGGGAAAGAGTACAAAAATGCTATAATGCACTTGTAAATGGAGAAGGAAATAAGTCAGGAAGTGTAGTAAAAGCAATAGAAGATTCTTATCAAAAAGAAGTATTTGATGAATTTGTAGAGCCAACTGTAATTTGTAATGGAAGTGAGCCAATAGCAAAAATAGAGGAAAACGATTCAGTTATATTCTTTAATTTTAGACCAGACAGAGCAAGAGAAATTACAAGAGCCTTAGTAGATTCGGAATTTGATGGATTTGAAACAAAGAAAAATATGAACTTATATTATGTATGTTTCACAAATTATGATGAAACAATGCCAAACGTTCATATTGCTTTTGAAAAAGAGCCATTACACAATACATTTGGAGAATATATAAGTAAATTAGGATACACACAATTACGTATTGCGGAAACTGAAAAATATGCACATGTAACATTTTTCTTTAACGGAGGAGAAGAAAAACAATATGAAGGTGAAGATAGAATATTAGTTCCATCACCAAAAGTTGAAACATATGATATGAAACCAGAAATGAGTGCATATGAAGTAACAGAAAAAGTATTAGAAGCAATAAAATCTGATAAATATGATAGTATAATATTAAATTATGCAAATACAGATATGGTTGGACATACAGGAAGCCTAGAAGCTGCTATAAAAGCTGTTGAAGCAGTAGATGAATGTGTAGGAAAAGTTGTAAAATTAGTAGAAGAAAAGAAAGGAAATCTATTAATAACAGCAGACCATGGAAATGCAGAGCAAATGATAGATTATAGTACAGGAGAGCCACATACAGCACACACAACAAATCCAGTACCATTAGTATTAGTAACGCAAGATAAAAACTTAAAACTAAAAGAAAATGGTAAATTAGCAGATTTGGCACCAACAATGCTTGATTTAATGAAGCTTGAAAAACCAGAAGAAATGACGGGAGAAAGTTTATTAGATAAGGAATAAGGGGATATGTTAAATCATACAAAAAAGATAAAGGAAATATATGAAGATATACAAAAAAAATTATTTTATATGATTCCAGAAAAATGGGAAAGTTTGTATTTATATAGTTCTGTAATTGATTTAGGTAACAATGAAAAAACAGGAGAATTATTTTTCTATTATATTCCTAAGGGAATATTTAGAAAAAATCCTGTTAATGTATATGAAATTCCTACTAAATTTAATATTGAAGAAAATCAATATTTGCAATTAGTTGAAATTTTATATAATGAAATAAAAGTATTACGAGAAGAATTTAGAAAATCAGAAACAGGTAAGTTATGGACTAACATTACTATATCAATTCAAGATATGAAATTTAAAGTAGAATATAGATATGAGGATTTATTAAATGACATATTTGATAGTTATGAAAGACATGTCATTTGGAGATACAAATATCTTGGTATTGGAGTAGAACAAGTTGGAAAAAAAGAAAAAGATATTTTAGAAAAATATTTTTCAATGCCAATGCAACTAGACAAAAAAGAAGAATATAGTATGGGAGTATATATAGAACAAGATATAAAAAATATCATAGAATATAACACAGAAACTGACCAAAATACTAACGAATATGAATATAATTTTGAGCAAGATGAAGTAGAATATAAGGAAAGAAAATATAACCAATTTAGAAGTACAAAGATTGAAAATACATGGGATAATCGTAAAAAGAAAAAATCAAAAAAGCCTTTACAAATTGATAATTTCGGAGAATTTAATGTAACTTCATTTGGAAATTATGAAAATCTAGAGAAAAACAGAGAAATAGCTTCTAAATTGAAAAGCGAAAAAACAAAGAAAAAAAGAAATCAAATTTTATTTTCAGATGATGAATTTGATAATTAAACAGTTTATAATTTTAGGTTAAACCTAATAAAATATATACCATAAAACTAATAATTGAAAGGAGCAATTAAAATGATTTATTCAAAAGAATTAGAAGAAATGTGCGTAGTTGCAAAAGGAGTAGACCATGGGCCAGCACCAATTCCAGAAGAGGGAAAATGGGTTAAAGCTAAAGAAATAAAAGACATTTCAGGTTTAACACATGGTATTGGTTGGTGTGCACCACAACAAGGAGCATGTAAATTAACATTAAATGTAAAAGATGGTGTAATTCAAGAAGCTCTAATAGAAACAATAGGATGTTCAGGAATGACACATTCAGCTGCTATGGCAGGAGAAATTTTAACAGGAAAAACTTTATTAGAAGCATTAAATACAGACTTAGTATGTGATGCTATAAATACAGCAATGAGAGAATTATTCTTACAAATAGTATATGGAAGAACACAAACTGCTTTCTCAGAAGGAGGACTTCCAGTAGGTGCAGGACTTGAAGACTTAGGAAAAGGACATACATCACAAGTAGGGACAATTTATTCAAGTACATTAAAAGGACCAAGATATTTACAATTAACAGAAGGTTACATAGTAGAATTAGGATTAGATAAAGATGATCAAATAATAGGATATAAATATGTTCATATGGGAAAAATGATGGAAAACATCAAAAAAGGAATTGACCCAATGGAAGCAATAGAAAAAGCTTCAGGAACATATGGAAGATTTGATGAAGCTGTTAAGAAGATAGATCCAAGACAAGAATAATTAAAAACTTAGTTTTTAGAAATATACTAATTTATTATAAAACTTGAAATAATACAAAAATATAAAAATTATTTTAAGGGAATAAGTATATAAAGATTAGGAAAGGAAAAAAATGAATATTTATTTTTCAGGTTCAATATATGGTGGAAGACAAAAGTTAGATTCTTATAAAAAATTAGTAAAAAAATTAAAAGAAATCGGAAATGTTTTAAATGAAGAAGTAGCAGATGATGATGTAGTAGAAAAGGAAAAAAACATTAATGATTGTGATGTTTTTGAAAGTTTAGTAAAAAGAATGGATATAGCAGATGTTATCTTTGCAGAAATAACAATTCCATCATTAGGAGTTGGATATGAATTAGGATATGCAGATAGCCATAATAAAAAAATTATAGCTATATATGATAAAACTTTAGTACCTAAAGTTACAACTATGTTAAGAGGGAATAAAAAAATAAGAATAATTCCATATATAGATATAAATGAAATTATAAATAATTTGGAAGATATAATAAAGGAGGAAAATTAAATGGCAGTAACATTTGAAAGTTATGAAAGAAGAATAGACCAAATTAAACCAGTAATGGAAAAATACGGAATAAAAGACTTTGAAGATGCATTAAAAATATGTACAGACAAAGGATTTAATCCATATGAAATAG
>CAUWFY010000017.1:0-15982 GCA_963558115.1 uncultured Clostridia bacterium | reverse complement strand
AATAGATTAAGGTTTATGGGTAACCTTTTAAAAACCTAAATATATTATACAAGGATAAAAATAAAATTAAAAAAATTTTTGGCAGTGATATATAAAGTAAGAACGAGTATAATCATAAAAAACAAAATCTAAATAGAAAGAGATAAAGAATCAATCCAATATATAGATAAAAAAGAAAGGTCTGAAATAAAAAATGAAAAGAAGATATGAAAATAAGTCGAGTCGATTAAATAAAATTGACAAAATGTTAAATTTACCCAAAGAAATATATTCTAATACACCTAAAATATCAATATTAGGATTTGATGAGATGGTTATAGAAAATTATAAAGGGATATTAGAATATGAAGAATTTTTTGTAAGGATAAGTACATATATTGGAATAGTAAATATAAATGGATATAATTTAAAATTAGAAAATATGACAGATGATGATATAAAAGTAGCAGGGAAAATAGAGAGTTTTGAATTAGAAAGAACAATAGATTAAAAAGTGATTTAGGTGATTTTGGGGTCGGAGATAAAAATCATCCCTAGAATTAACCAAAGTTAAATAAAATTACAACTTAAAATATAGGATAAAAGCGATTAGTTGAAAAAGAGGATTTTTGTCTCCGACCCCAAAATCACCAACTAGCTGAAGAAGAGGATTTTTGTCTCCGACCCCAAAATCACCAACTAGCTGAAGAAGAGGATTTTTGTCTCCGACCCTAAAATCACCTAAATCAAGATATAAGGAGAGATTTATGATAATTAATAAAATAGAAAGCTACATTTCAGGCTATTTAAGAATTAACATTGAAGGATATTATATTGAAAGATTTATTAATATTTGTAGAAAAGAAAATATACCTGTATGGAGTATAAAAAAAGAACAAGACATTAGATTAACTTTTAGTATAAAAATCAAAGATTTTAAAAAAGTATGTAAAATTGCTAAGACTACTAAATGCAAATTAAAGATCAAAAAGAAGAAAGGATTTCCTTTCTTGCTAAATAGATACAGAAAAAGAAAAATATTTGCGATTTTTTTAATTATTGTAATAATTTTAATAGGAATGAGTTCTAATTATGTTTGGAATATTGAAATAGTAGAAGAAAACGGAAATAATTTAGAAAATATAATGCAAAATTTAAATCAATCTGGTTTAGGTGTTGGAAAACGAAAATCTGAGATAAATACAAAAGAAGTGATAAATAAAGTAAGATTAGAAAGAAATGATATTGCATGGATGGGAATTGAATTAAAAGGGACAAATGCAATAGTAAAAATAGTAAAATCTAAGGAAAAGCCGGAAATAATAAATGAAAATGAATATTGTAGTATTGTTGCAAATAAACCAGGAATAATCACAAAAATAAGTGCACAGGATGGAACGGCAAATGTTAAAGTAGGAGATACAATAAATGAAGGAGAAACTTTAATAAATGGATGGGTAGAAGGTAAATATACAGGGATTAGATATGTTCATGCAAAAGGAGAAATTCAAGCTAAAGTTTGGTATACAAAACATAAATTTATAGAGTATAACACTACGGAAAAAAGAGAAACAGGAAATCAAGAAGAAAAATATGCTATAAAATTTAATAATTTTAAAATAAATTTAGGTAAAGGGGTTTCAAAATTCGAAATATATGATACAATAGAAACGGAAAATAAGTTTAAAATATTTTCAGATTTTTATTTACCAATTTCTATTGTAAAAACAACAAATAAAGAAATAGAAAACGTACAAAAAAGATACAATAAAGAAGAAGCTAAAATGCTAGGGATAAAAGAATTAGAAGAAGAATTAAATAATGAAATTGAGAATAAAGAGAATATAGTAAATAAAAACATAAATACATATGAAAATAAAAAAGGATTGGATGTTTATGTTACATATGAAGTACTTGAAAACATAGGGACTAATGAAAAAATTGTATTTTGAAGGGATGATATAAATGGAAGAAAGAAGCTTAAGAATCACAGGAACAGATAAAACATTTTTTAATAAAATAACAAATACATTAACAAAGATGTTAATACCAACTAAAATTGGAATAAATGGAATGTTAATTTCTATTAAAAGAAATAATTTATTGAAAGCTTTTGAAAATTATCAAAAAAGCAATGCTGATTATACAGGTGAAGAAATGGAAAAAAAATATGATGCTGCATATGAGGCATATCTTGAAGCACTAGATAAATATGTTTTAGATTCAATATATAAAAAAGTAAAAAATAATACAGCGTCAGAGTTTGAGAAAAATGCATTATCAAAATATTATGAGATTACAAGTTTAAAAGAAAATGAATATATAGAATACAAAAATAGAAAACAAAAATATTTATTAGAATTAGACTATGAAGGAATAAAAATAAATGGAAAAGAAAAATTACTTGAAAGATACAATGAATTTTATGTATCAAAAATGGATATTTTGTATAAAGCTATATTAAAAAATTATTCAATAAAATTAGCAGATACAATAAATGTATATGAATCAACAAAAGAATGGGTGTATTCTAAAATATTTAATACTTTAGAAGATTATATACAAAATGTTTTATCATTAAAAATACAAATAAATGATAATGATAGTTTAAAAGATGTTATGAAAGAATATGAAAAATATGAGACATATACAGTAGGAAAACTGGACACAAAAGATAATATTGAAAAAAATGTTCTTTTACTAGGTATAAGTAGAAAATTATTTACACATAGTTTACCTTTAATTGTAGCTACACAATGTTATGAGAAGTTACTTAAAGATGCAAGAATCTTAGTACAAGATACAAAAATTGCAGCCAAGAGAGAAAGAGCATATTCAATGTTAATAAATTTGATAGAAGATTATAATATAAAATTATTATCAACAAAAGTTTATTGGGAAAATACAAAAGAGAGAGAAGAATTCAAAGCATTTTGGAGTAAATATAAAGAAATTTCAAAATTAAAGGAAACAGATTTTATAGAATATATCAGACAAAAAGAAGTATTATTTATAAAAAATGATATGGAAAAATTAAATTTAGGAAAAACAGATTATTCTAAATTAGAAAAATATTACAGAAGAAAATTAATAGATTATGGAGTAATGAGAGAATTAAGAAATTCATTTATATCAATAGGAAGATATACAGGAAAGGCAAAGAAAAATGTATGAAATAATATATAGAGATATAGAAGAAGATTTTAGATATGAACCTATTATAAAAAAAGTATTAGAAAAATGTTTTAAAGAAGAAAAAATAGAAGACTCTAAATTGATTATAACTATAACATTAACAAATCCACAAAATATTCAAGATATAAATAAAAAATTTAGAAATATTGATAAAGCAACAGATGTTTTATCATTTCCAATGTTTGAAAAAGAAGAATTAGAAGAAAAGATTAAGAGGCAAGATTTTAAATATGAAGATATGTTAGGTGATATTGTAATATCAATAGATAAAGTAGAAGAACAAGCAAAAGAATATGAGCATAGCTTTGAAAGAGAATTAAGCTATATGATAGTACATGGATTTTATCATTTAATGGGATATGACCATATTGAAGAAGATGATAAAAAAATAATGAGACCTAAAGAAGAAAAAATATTGCAAGAACTAAAGATAACAAGAGATAATAACCAATAGGGGGAAAACATATGGAAAAAGGTGGAATAAAAGCATTAATTATAATTTTAGTGATACTAATTATAGCAGCTGGAGGAACGCTAGCTTATAAAATATCAAAAGATAAACAAGCTAATAATAATGAACCAGAAGTTTCAAAAGTAGAAGAACCAAAAAAAGAAAAAGAAGTACAAGTTTTTAATGGAAAAGAAAGACCTATAGCTGTTATGATAGACAATCATAGTGATGCATGGCCACAAGCAGGATTAAATAAAGCATATATGGTTTATGAAATTGTTGTAGAAGGTGGAGAGACTAGATTAATGGCATTATTTAAAGGTCAAGATCTAGATAAAATTGGACCAGTTAGAAGTGCGAGACATTATTTTATTGATTATGCGATGGAAAATGATGCAATTTATGTGCATTTTGGTCAAAGTCCACAAGCTCAAAGTGATATTAAGAAATATAGTATTAATGATATAAATGGAATAGCAGAAGATGGTACAACCTTTTGGAGAGTTAAAGATAAAGTAGCACCACATAATGCAGTAACAAATACAGAAAAATTATTGCAATCTGCTAAAAATAAAAAATTTAGAACAACATCTAAAGTAGAAAGTGTGCTAAAATATTCAGTAGAAGAAGTGGATTTAGAAGAAGGATTTACTGCTAATGAAGTTACTATACCACATTCTGATTTACAAACAGTAAAATATAAATATAATGAAGATAGCAAAAAATATGTTAGATATGCAAGAGGAAAAGAGCAAAATGATTGGGAAACAAAAGAAGCAGTAGAAACTAAAAATATAATAATAACATTTTGTGATAATTATACTTTATCAGATGCTGAAAATAAAGGAAGACAAGGATTAAAAAACATAGGAACATTTGATGGATATTACATAACAAATGGAAAAGCGATTAAAATAAAATGTACAAAAAATGCCAGAGACGAAAAAACAGTATATAAAGATTTACAAGGAAATGAAATAAAAGTAAATGATGGAAATACATTTGTAAATATATGTTCAACAAATGCAAAAGTTCAAATAGAAGGAAATGAAGAAGTAGTAAGTGAATAGGCTATAAATGAATAAAAGAAAAAGTAAAAGGTTGAAAAAATTGAGCTTTTCACAGATGGAATGATAGTAAAAGCAAGGAAGGAATGAGATTAAATATGAATATTTATGATACAGCAAATAGATTAGCATCAGAAATAAAACAATCAGAAGAATATGTTAATTATAAAATGGCAAAAGAAACCTTAAACTTAAATAGTGAATTAAAAAAGAAAATCGGCGAATTTGAAATGGCAAGATATGAAGCACAAATAATGCAAATGCAAACTGGAAAAGAAGATGAAGAAAAATTAAACAAAATGAAACAATTATATGCAGAATTAATAGAAATTGAAGAAGCAAGAAAATTTTTTGAAGCTGAAACAAAATTTAATATTGTAATTGCAGATGTAAATAAAATTATAGGTGAAGCTATAAGAGATGTAATGCAATAAAAAAGGGGAAAATAAAAATGGAATATGTAATAATATTAATAACATTGTGGTTAGTAGCATTTCTATTAAAGATATTATTTGGATATAATTTAAAGAAGATAAAAAAAGAAATTGAAAATGAGGAATTAGATAAACTAGTTCAAAAATATCCGGAAAATAAAGTTATATGTGAGGAATATTTAAAAAAATTAAATAATAATAAAGTTGAAATAGAAGAGGATGAGGGAGCAGAAAATAGCCTATATATAGCTATATCGAATAAAATATTAATAGGAAATATAAAAAATAGTTATAGTAGAATACAAACAATAGCTCATGAATGTTTACATTCTATTCAAGATAGAAAAATTCAAGTATTTAATTTTATATACTCAAATATTTATATGTTGTTTTTTATAATAATTACGTTATTAGCATTATTCAAAGTATTACCATACAAAATGATGTTTAACTTTTTACTAATGTTTATGGGATTGGTTTATTATATGGTAAGAACATTTTTAGAAAATGATGCAATGATAAAAGCTAGATATTTAGCAAAAGAATATATGGAAGAAAAAAATATTTCTAGTAAAGAAGAGATAAATAAAATTGTAGATGAATTTGATAAAATAAATAATATGGGAATAAAATGCGTTAATTATAATATATTTTTTAATGTAACAATTATTAATATAGTATTTACATTAGTATGTTTAATAAGATGATGAAATACAAATGTCACTGAATAGAAATATTTTGGTGACTTTTATTATATATAAACTAAAAAATATTTATTTCATTGTAACAGAGTCAGTTGAAATTTATAGTAATGTTCAAAATATCGAATAGGTAGTATAAAATCATAAAAAATATTGCAATATTATATAATTAAATATATAATATAAATATTAGTTAAAATCATATATTGAAAGGTGCAAAAAATATGAATAAAACAAAGAGAAAGATTTTTGAAACATCAATGAAACTTTTTGCAGAAAAAGGTTATGATGCAACAAGCATTGAAGAAATAACTGCAACAGTAGGCGTAGCAAAAGGAACGTTATATTATCATTTTTCAAGTAAAGAAGAAATCTTTAATTTTCTAATTGAAGAAGGAATGAAACTTTTGCAAAACAGTATTGATATAAAGACAGCTAAATATGAAAATTACATAGATAAAATAAAAGCAATTATATTAATTCAAATAAAGATTATAGTAAAATATGAAGACTTAATAACTATTCTTCTAAGTCAATTTTGGGGAAATGAAGCAAGAAATCAAAAATGTAAAATGCATATAAATGAATACATAAACAAAATAGAAGAAATTGTAAAAGAAGGAATAGAAAAAAAGGAAATAAAACAAGGAAATCCAAAAGTTATTGCATCAGAAATATATGGATTAATATGTTCAACACTAGTATATAAAGTAAGAATAGGTGAAGAAATAGATATAATGAGTTTATATAAAGAATTTGAAAATACAATAGTAGAAGGTTTAAAATACAGAAATTAATCAAAAATAATAAATGGGGGAGAACTATGAGAAAACCAATTCACAAGCCAATATGCTATGAAAATTTAAAAGATATGTTAGAAAAATCAGGAAAGTTAAATGGTGATAAACCTGCATATATTTTTAAAACTAAAGAGGCAGGAAAATTTAAAGAAATAACACATAGAGAATTTAGAAATGATATAAATGCTTTAGGAACTAAATTAATAGATTTAGGACTAAAAGACAAGAGAATAGCAGTAATATCTGAAAATAGATATGAATGGGGAGTAGTGTATTTATCAGTAGTAGCTGGAACAGGAATAATAGTTCCACTAGATAAATCATTGCCAGATAATGAAATTGAAAGTTTAATAATTCGTTCAGGAGTAGAAGCAATATTTTACTCAAATAAATACAATGATATAATGAATAAAATAAAAGTAGAAGGAAATACAAAATTAAAATATTTCATTTCTATGGATATTGATAAAGAAAAAGATGGAATACTTTCTCAAGCAGAATTAATAAGAGAAGGAAAAGAATTATTAAATGCAGGAAATGAAAAATTCTTAAAAGCAGAAATAGATAATGAAAAGATGTCAATAATGTTATTTACTTCTGGAACAACTGCAATGTCAAAAGCAGTAATGCTTTCACATAAAAATATATGTGCAAATTTAAAAGACATAACATCAGTTATAAAATTATATCCAGAAGATAGATTTTTATCTTTTTTACCATTGCATCATACATTTGAATGTACAGTAGGATTCTTATATCCGGTATCAATAGGAGGCTCTATTGCTTTTTGTGACGGAATAAGACATATTGCAGAAAACATAAAAGAATACCAAATAACAGCGATGATTTCTGTTCCAATATTATTTGAAGCAATGTATAAAAAAGTAATGAAAGGAATAGAGAAAAAAGGAAAATTAGAGACAGTACAAAAAGGAATCAAGATAAGCAATGCTTTATTAAAAATAGGTATAGATGTAAGAAAAAAACTATTCAAAGAAATTCATGATACCTTAGGAGGAAAAGTTAGATTATTTGTATCTGGTGGAGCAGCATTAGACCCAGAAGCTGAAAAAGGATTTAATGATTTAGGCTTTACAATGTATCAAGGATATGGACTAACAGAAAGTTCACCAGTTATAGCGGCAGAAGATGATAAATATAGAAAAATTGGTTCAATAGGAAAAGCCTTTCCTAGCTTAGATGTAAAAATAGATGAACCAAATGAAGAGGGTATAGGAGAACTATTAGCCAAAGGACCATCAATAATGCTAGGATATTACGACAACGAAGAAGCTACTAAGGAAACAATTGATAGTGAAGGTTGGCTACATACAGGAGATTTAGCAAAAATTGATAAAAATGGATATATATTCATTTCTGGTAGAAAAAAATTCGTTATAGTCTTAAAAAATGGTAAAAATATTTATCCAGAAGAATTAGAAACTTTAGTAAATAAAATTGAAGGAATAAAAGAATCTTTTGTATATGGTAAACCAGAAGATGATGGAGACTATAAAATTTGTGCTAAAATAGTATATGATAAAGATATAGTAAAAGAAATTTATAAAACAGAAGATGAAAAAGAATTAAAAGAAATCATTTGGCAAGAAATAAAGAAAATAAATAAAACAATGCCAGCATATAAATATATTAGAGAAATATCATTAACACAAAAAGAATTAATAAAAACAACTACACAAAAAGTAAAAAGATTTGAGGAAATGAAAACAGTAGTTTAAAATTAAAAGAGCAAAACTATATTAGAAAGATTATAGGGAGACATTAGTTTACTATTGTTTCTTTAATACAGAATAGAAAATAATGTAGAGGGATTTTAGTTTATTATTATTTTGATATATAGAAAAATAATATATAAGCTAAATAAGAGTAGAACTTTTAAGGAAATGAAAATATAAAAAAATAACTATAATAGAAACTTGTAATGAATTTGTAACATAATTGTAACAAAAACTTAAACAAATTTTAGAAAGTTTCTATTGTAGTTTTTTGTTAGTTAATGTATAATTATAAATGAAATAGTAAAAAGCGAGCATGCGTAAGATAAAGGAGGTAATTTACAATGTCTAGATCTGGCATAGTAAATGTTAGAATGGTTATTACCGAAGAGAAAATACTTTCAAATATAGATAAAGTACAAAAATTAATAAACCCAAATAGTAAAAAGCAAATTGTACAATTAGAAGATGATACATATTTTAAAGATTTAATAGAGTCAATAAAAACTTATTTAATAGAATATCCAAAAAAGAAAAACTTCCCAGCAAGTGTATATAAAGCAGCTTATGGTTTAGTTGAATATGCTACAAATCAATTTGAAGAAAATACTAAAAAAATAGAAGAATTGATTAGACAAAGAGAACAAAATATAGCATTATCAGGAAGATTAAAAGAATTAGTAGAAGTAGTTTCAAATAAAGAAAAAGACTGGAAAGACCAAGTAAAAGAAGCAGAAGAAGAATTTGAAGAAGATATAATAGAAACACTAACAATAGTAGGAAAAACAAAAAGTTCAAAGTCACAAAACTATCAAGATGCAATGAAACTATTAAATGCTAGAATTAATAATCTTGAATCAAACTTACATATAGAAATAGATATGGAAAGAATAGAAGATAGATCAAAAGCACTAAGCTATATAGGAATAGAAGTAGCAGACGCGTTAAAAACAATACCAACACCAGTAGAAGAACCAGAAGAGCAAATTGTTGAAGAGCCAGTTCAACCAATAATAGAAACACAAGAACAAGCTCAAGTTCAAGCACAAAATATTGCAGAGCAACAATATATACAAGAAACAACATTTGAAAGAAAACCAAGTTTATGGCAAAGAATTAAAAATAGTAAAATAGTAAGAGCAATTAAGTATGTTATGAAAATAAGAGTAGTATTAGACTATCCAGCATTACCAGAAGGTAGAGAAGGTAGTAACTAAATAAAATCAAAACAGCGAAAAGTTTAAAAATTCCTTTCGCTGTTTTGATTTTAACCATTTTAGAAATGTATTGTGCTAAAAAATTGGAAATATAAGATTCGGATTCGTTGTGCTTTTCCTTTTCACGATGATTTATTCTATATATTAAATCCAATCATCATTAAAAAATACTATTGAAGATTCAGTTGTCTGCCAACACCAACCTTCAAGCAATCCTTTATTCATTAGTTCAATAACATTTCCTTGATAATCTCCACCAATTTCTATTGATAAATTTTTTAATCTTGTTTTTACATATTTAAAAACAGACTTATCAATATCTAATTGACATATTAATTTGAATCTTTCATGTTCATTTAAGTTTCTAACATCTTTGTTCATTACTAAAAGTCTTTTCAGAAGTCTTTTCATAAAAAACCTCCTGTTGCTTGTTATAATTTTAATATCTTAAAATCTCATAGAAATACATACAGAAAACTAGTTACACCTCCATAATTTTAGTATATAATTTGCACTTGGCAAAATATTACATCATATACAATTTTACCATGTATTTATGTAAATTTCGACAAAAACAATAAAATTCCAGTAATAACGAATAAAAAGTGGAGTATTTACAGTATTGTTAAAATATGGTATAATATGTAATAGAAATGTAATAATTTATTAATATTTCTGTAAAAATTTTATTATACAATAATATTGTCGAAAGATGTCGATGAAAAATGCTTGAATTTATTTTATTTTTAGTATAAACTATTCTAAAATACAAAGAATATAATATAATACTAGGAGTAAAAATGGATAATAATACATTGTATAATGCAACAGACATAGAAAGTGGAAATGATATAGTAAAAAAACAATGCTTTGATATAAAAGAAGATAAATATAATGAAGAATTATTAGGAGAGGGAGCTTATTATTATAACAATAGGCAAGATGCATTAGAATGGAATAGTAGAACCATACATAGAAAAAATAAAAAATTATTTCCAGAGTTTAAAGAAATAAAAGATAAGTATTGTGTAATAGAATCGAAGATAAATATAGAAAAGGAAGATATTTTAGATTTAGATAATCGAGATAATATTATAAAATTTAAAATTGCAGTAAAAACAATAAAAAAAGCATTGAGAGACATAGAAAATTATAATGATAAAAATCAGCTAGGAACTATTATTAATTTTTTGTACTTTAAAGGAAAAGTAACAAAAAAGATGGTAATAAAAACAATTACATATCCTATACCAGAAGGTTATGGAATAAAAATAATGAAAAAAGTATACTGTATTAAAGATAAAGAGGTAATACTAGACTATAAGATTAGTAGCCCTATAAATACAAGTGAATATAAAAAGATTAAAGAATTATATTCTTGAAAGGAGAAAAAAATGGATATATTTGATTTAAGCATAAAGGAATTTGAACAAGAAATACAAGAAATAATTAATAATTATACACCAGAAGAATTATTAACAGAATTAAAACAATGTGGTTACCAGCAAGACGAATGTGAATATATAGAAGAAAATATAAGCAAAGAAAAATATTCTGCTAAAGAAGTATTAGAAGAAAATAGTGTATGCATTGAATTTTCATCATTAGAAAATAATTCATCATATATTGAATTGGAGGTGGCAGCATAATATGGAAAAGTATGAGAGTGTATTAAGATTTATAAAATATGAGGTTAATGAAATAAGTTTTAAAAAGAATAAAGAATTTAAGACTAATGAAAATAATAAAGAAGGTTTGCCAATAGATTTGAAAATAAAACCAACGGTAGAGATAGAAGAAAACAATATGAATATTTTATTGCAAGTTAGAATTTTTGAAGATATGCAAAAAAATAATGCACCATTTGAAATAAAAATAGACTTAGTAGGATATTTTAATGTAAGAGGAACTGAACCAGAGAAATTAAAAGCAAATGCAATAGCAATATTATATCCATATGTTCGAGCAATTGTATCGACTTATACTGCAAATGCAAATATATCACCTTTGATATTACCAGCAATTAATGTTAATAAATTAATAGAAGACCAAGAAGAGAACTAGCAATAGTTCTCTTTTGCATAATCCTAACCACCTTTGCAAACAATAAGCAGAGGTGGTTTAAATGATAGTAAAATTAAAAATGATTTATACATTAAAGAAGAAATATATGCAAAGATAAAAGAAGAAATGAAAAAAGAAAATGACTATATTAATAAAAAGGAAATAATAGAAATGTATAAAATTACGCCCAAATTATGCCTAAAATAAAAAACAAAGGATTGCATAAAACTAGCAATCCTTTTAGTAACTAGTGGAGCGGGTAGTGGGAATCGAACCCACGCTATCAGGTCGGAAGCATGACATTCTACCACTAAATTATACCCGCATAACAACATTATACAATGAATTTACAAAAAATTCAATAAAAATATTTGAAAATAAAAAAATCCATGATATAATATTATAGAAGTAATATAAAATAGGGAGAGATATATGAATCAAATTTTGGTAACCAAAAAATTATATATAACGCCAGAGTTAAAGAAAAAGAAAAAAATATATAAATTTAATTTCATATTGTCATTATTTTTCTTAATAATCTTAGTATCATTTTATATTTATGCAGCATATGATAGAGAAAAAGCAGAAGCAGTTTCTCAAGAGATTTTAGCAAATGCAGATATACCACAAGAGGATAATACAGTTGCAGATAGTGATATACTGATTGCAGTATTAAATGATACAACAGATGATGGAGAAGAAGAAAAACCAGTAGTAGTACCACCAAAAACAAATAATTCAAATTCGACAAATGCAACAATAACAAAGCCTAAGGAAAAATCTTCAAGTGGTTATACATATGTGGTAGATGGAAGAATTGAAATCCCGAAAATAAAAGTAGATTATCCTATCTTATCTGGAGAAACAAAATCAGAACAAGAAACAGAAGCATTATTAAAAATATCGCCATTAAAATTTCATGGCCCAGAAATGCATGAAGTAGGAAATTATTGTATAGTAGGACATAATTACAGAAATTCTAAATTTTTTAGTAAAGTGCCAAACTTGCAAAATGGTGATATAATAAAAGTTACAGATATATCAGGAAAAGTAGTAGAATACTCAGTATATACTAAATATAATGTACTTCCTACAGATGTTAGTTGTACATCTCAAGAAACAAATGGAAGAAAAGAAATAACTTTAATAACTTGTACTAATGATAGTAAAGAAAGAGTAATAGTAAAAGCAAGAGCAATCTAAGTTGGAGAAAAGTGGAAAAACAGGTCTTTATAGACTTGTTTTTTTGACTTTTTCAGTATATAATATTGAGCATATAAAAAATTTAGGAGATGGTAAAATGCAAGTAAGTAAAGAAGAAATATTGCATATTGCAAATTTAGCGAACTTAACATTAGAAGAAAATGAAATAGAAAATTATTTAGAAAATTTACAAGAAATATTAGATTTTGCAGATATAGTAAACAATGCACATGCAGAAAATTTAGATATAACAATAGGAGCAAATGAAGCTCAAAATGTATTTAGAGAAGATAAGGTTGAAATATTTGAAGATAATAAAGCTTTATTACAAAATGCACCAAGCGAAGAACAAAATATGTTTAAGATACCAAAGGTAATTTAACTAAGAGATAGGAGGAAAGATAATGAACATTACAGAATTAACAGTTCATGAATTACAAGAAAAGTTAAGAAATAAAGAATTGACAGTAAAAGAAATTACAAAAGCATATGTAGATAGAATAAATGAAAAAGAAAAAGATGTACAAGCTTTTGTTACTACTTTGACAGAAGAGGCAGAAAATAAAGCAGAAGAAATTCAAAAAAAGATAGATAATAAAGAAATTGAAGGAGAGTTGGCAGGTATTCCAATCGGTATAAAAGATAATATCTGTACAAAAGGAATAAAAACAACTTGTTCTTCAAAAATGTTAGAAAACTTTGTATCACCATATGATGCAACAGTTATGGAAAAAATTAATGAAGAAAACTTAATCAATTTAGGAAAATTAAATATGGATGAATTTGCAATGGGAGGTTCTACTGAGCATTCATATTTTAAAATAACAAAAAATCCATGGGATTTAAGTAGAGTTCCTGGAGGTTCATCAGGAGGAAGTGCAGCAGCTGTTGCAGCAAATTTAGTGCCTTGGGCATTAGGAAGCGATACTGGTGGTTCAATAAGACAACCAGCTAGTTTTTGTGGAGTTGTAGGATTAAAGCCAACATATGGTCTTGTTTCAAGATATGGATTAGTAGCATTTGCTTCATCATTAGACCAAATAGGACCTATAACAAAAGATGTTAGAGATTCAGCTTTATTATTAAATATAATTGCAGGTCATGATAAAAAAGATACAACATCTGTAAACAAAGAAAAAATAGATTATACAAAATGTCTAAAAAATGATGTTAAAGGAATAAAAATAGGAATTCCAAAAGAGTTTTTTGGAGAAGGTATAAATGCAGAAGTAAAAGAAATGTTGCAAAAATCAATAGAAAAATACAAAGAATTAGGGGCTGAAATAGAAGAATTTTCATTAGATATAGCTAAATATTCTTTAGCAGCATATTACATTATAGCATGTGCAGAAGCAAGTTCAAACTTAGGTAGATTTGATGGAATAAGATATACATATAGAACAGGAGAATTTAAAAATCTAAAAGAATTATATAAAAAATCAAGAAGTGAAGCATTTGGACCAGAAGTTAAAAGAAGAATAATACTTGGTACATATGTATTATCATCAGGATATTATGATGCTTATTATAAAAAAGCACAACAAGTAAGAACTTTAGTTATGAATAAATTCAATAAAGCTTTTGAAAAATATGATGTTATATTAACACCAACATCACCAACAGTAGCTTTTGGAATTGGTACAAAATCAGAAAATCCATTAGAAATGTATTTATCAGATATATGTACAGTATCAGTAAATATAGCAGGATTACCAGCTATATCAATACCTTGTGGAGTAAATAGTGAGAAAATGCCAATAGGAATGCAATTAATAGGAAATAAATTTGAAGAAGAAAAAATATTAAATGCAGCATATACATTTGAACAAGCAGTTGAGTTTAGAAAAAAATATCAACCTGAATTTAAGAAAGATTAAGGGAGGAAAAAGTATGTTAAGAGATGATTATGAAGTAGTAATAGGGCTAGAAGTTCATGCAGAATTATCAACAAAGACAAAGATTTTCTGTTCATGTCCAACAACCTTTGGTGCAGAACCTAATACACAAGTTTGTCCAATATGTATGGCAATGCCAGGAACTTTACCTGTTTTAAATGAAAAAGTTGTTGAATATGCTGTAAAAGCAGGACTAGCTACTAATTGTGAAATTTCAAGAGATTGTAAAAATGATAGAAAAAATTATTTTTATCCAGATTTACCAAAAGCATATCAAATATCTCAATTTGACAAACCACTTTGTGAACATGGTAATATTGAAATAGAAGTAAATGGAGAAAATAAAAAAATAGGAATAACTAGAATTCATATAGAAGAAGATGCAGGTAAATTAAATCATGATGATTTTGCTGGTGGAAGCTTAGTAGATTTAAATAGAGCAGGAGTTCCTTTAATAGAAATAGTTTCAGAGCCAGATTTAAGAAGTAGCCTTGAGGCAGATGCATATTTAAAAAGATTAAAATCAATATTAGAATATATAGAAGTTTCAGACTGTAAAATGCAAGAAGGTTCTTTTAGAGCAGATGTCAATGTTTCTGTAAGAAAAAAAGGAGATAGCAAATTAGGAACTCGTACAGAAATGAAAAATATGAATTCTTTTAGAAGTATAACTAGAGGAATTGAGTATGAAATAGATAGACAAATAGAAGTCATAGAAAATGGTGGAAAAGTAGAGCAAGAAACTTTAAGATGGGATGACGTATCAGGAAAGACATTTTCAATGAGAGACAAAGAAGATGCTCAAGATTATAGATATTTTCCTGAACCTGATTTAGTAGCTATAAGACTATCAGAAGAATATATAGAAAATATAAGAAAAACATTACCAGAATTACCAGAAAGCAGAAAAGAAAGGTATTTAAAAGAATATAAATTATCAGAAAAAGATGCAGGAATAATAACAGCTTCAAAATATCTATCAGATTTATTTGAAAATGCAATAAAGATTTGCAATAACCCTAAAGCAGTAAACAATTGGATTATTTCAGATATATCAAGAATCTTAAACGAAAAAGAATTAGAGCCATCAGAGATACCTTTTAATGCTGAACAATTAGGAAATTTAGTTATCTTAATAGATAAAGGAACAATAAGTTCTAGTATAGGTAAAAAAGTATTAGAAGAATTATTTGAAAATCCAAGAGAACCTGAGGAAATAATAAAAGAAAAAGGATGGATT
>CAUWFY010000016.1:0-16512 GCA_963558115.1 uncultured Clostridia bacterium | reverse complement strand
CAAAAATGCACCTCCAAAATTAGATTTTTTGTCTAATTTTTTGGGTGCACTTCACCAGTGGGAATGTGTTGTTATAACAATTTATGTGGTAACCACATTTTCTGTGGCTCTCATTTTCTATCTATATTATACACAGATTTTTAATTTTTGTCAAATGCAATTTTGAAAAACGTTTTATTGGGTGTTATATAAAATTACACTATATTATATAAAATTAAAATTATTGGGTTAAAAATGAGTTAAAATGAAGATTTTAAATATAAAATTGTAGGCTATAAGCGAGTTATAAGCTATACTCAACTTGACTATAGCCTCCATTAAAAAATGATTTTATATGTGACAAAATTTTAGTTATTTTTTTGAATTTGTCCTATATCCGAACAGCTATTATCATATCTAGATTATAATAATCAATATTTCTATTAACCTTACGATTACCTTCATAATTATCCCCCAGCATAGCTGGGGGGTTTCATTGAAGTTAAAAAAAGATTGTAAATTTTTTTACAATCTTTTTTAGCTTTTTATTTACTTTCTATTAATTCACTCTTATACTCTTTATCTCCTACCTTAAAATTAATAAACAATTTTTTAGCTAAATCTTTTTTAGTAATATCAAAAGATACACTATATCCTCCATCGCCTATTGTTCCACCACTACCTTCTTGATATTTATTTCCTTCTCCATCTGTAATATTTAGCATTTCTTCACATCTTCTTCTAAATTGGTCTCCTACCATATCTTTTCCTGAAGCTATTAGATTTAGGTATTCTTCTGATTTAAAATTCATCACAAATTTTGTTTCTGTTAATGTTATTTTTGATATTTCTAATCCTGGAATTTCATTTGCTAATTTTAAGTTTATAGTTTCTCTTTTATTCATTTCATCTGGAATATCAAATTCAAATAACCATTTAGCATTACTTAAATCAAAATTCTTAACATTTAATTTTTCATTTTCTTCTTTACTAGCTTCAAAATATCCTATATCAAATATTTTTATATAGATTTTTTTACTTTTTGGAAATTTATCTCTAGTCTCAATTTCTATACCGTTAATAGCTATTCTTTCACTTTTGTTACTTGATATATTTCCACTTCCACTACCACTTGCTAAGTGTGGTCTATTTAATCCTTTATTGCCATATACTCCAAGTTCCTTTCCCATAAAAATCATATTATAATCATATTTTTCATTTTCACCCATTCGCATTCTTGTACTTATATTATAAATATTTTTATTTTCGTCATATACTGCATATGAGAAATTTAACATTTTATAATCAAATTCTTTATTTAATTTCAAATTAACATTTGCTTTAAAAGTATCGTCAGTTATATTAATTGAGTCTATTTTAACTCCTATTCCATCTTGAAATACATAGTCCATTCCTTCTACTTTAGCATAGTTTTTTTCTTTGTCATAAGATAATTTTCCTTTTGTTTCTACTGTTGGTATTTTTTCAAATGCTTGATACCTATTATCCATATCGATTAATCCATAAAGTTTATATGCCATAATACCTATAATAGCCATAAGTATTATTACTAGAATCCCTACTACAATTTTGTTCCATAATTTCATTTTTTCTTTTTTCATAAAATTCCCCCTTTTCTTCTGTGCAACCTAGCCATCATGAGTTATCTTTTATAACTTTTAGACCTTTGGCTTTGCGCTATAAATTTTCATTTATTTTGCTTTGTACATCTACTTGAATCATACCATACTTTTCCAAATTCAACAAGTTTTTTTCATTATTAAATTTTTTTATATTTTATAAATTATATTATTTTAGAAGTAGTTTAGATATATAATATAAGCAATTACTAAGTGAAATAACAAAGTAATTATATGAATTTTTTATAAAAAATACGTAAACTTAAAAGATTTTATTTTTTTGTCTAATTACTATCATCTCTTTTTATAATTAATTTTATTTTTTAAGTTTAAAATGTATATTTTTCATATTTGGAAAAGCATTAACCAATCTTCTATGAAACATAGATTTTTCTCTTAATTTTTGTTTTACAAATTGTGTTATTTCTTCTGTATTATCTTTTGTTGCATTTATTCCTTCTGCTTTAATTGCAGCAACTATTCTTGACGAAATAATATTATCTGTAATAAATATTAATAACAATAGTCCTGATATTATATGTAATCCTATATCACTAAAAGATGAATACCAACTAAAAAATATTGGATTTGTAAAATATGATATTACCATTCCTAAAATCCCAAATGGAATTAATGTCTCTAAGCAAATTCTTCCATTTATATTATATTTTTTATTACTGTAATCCCACCATCTTGCATGATATTTCTTCTCTAATATATAACTCGTTAAATATTCTATTACTGAACATATAATTACAGACATAAAAAACAGTGCTATTGGGTCATCTAAATATTTTTTTAGTAAAATAGTTATTGCTAATGCTCCCCATCCATATATTGGACAATATGGTCCTATTAAAAATCCCCTGTTTATAAATCTTTTTTCTTGTATCAATTTACAAATTACTTCCATAAGCCATCCAAAAAATGCGTATGTTATGAATAGTAAAAAGTATATTTCTATTGTGTGTAAAATTTCCATATCTTCCTCCTATTTTAATAATTTAAAGTATATCATAAATTCTAAAAAAAACAATAATGACAGAGCTATAAATTATATTTTTAATTTATAGTTCTGTCATTTATTTATGATGTTTTAATGAATTCATATTCATACCCTGAAACAGTATTAGTATCATATTTATACCCTTTGTAAACGCCTCCATCTTCATCGCTTAAATCAATATCAAGCTTTACATTACAAATAAAGTGTTCATTTAAGTTATTTATAATATTAATATTAAAACTCAAATTATAATTTATATCTTCAAGATTTATATTTGCTTCTTGCAATACTTTTCCATTGAATGATACTGTATTTGCATCACTAGATGCTGCATAATTTGTTATAATATCTTGATTCATATATTCTAAAGTAATTGGATTTGAGCAGTCTGAATAAAATGTAGGTTTTGAGTAATCTGTATTATCATTTTGACTATTATTTGTTATTATATTATACTCAATTTTTTCACTCTCTGGTTCTTCAATTTCTTTGTATTTAGCAAAGTCTAATGCGTTTTTATAATTTACATATTGATATCCTTTATCTGATCCTGTTGTAATTTTTACATTATCTATATATAATTCTTTAACAGTATTTTCACTTGTCATATCATATACTGTACTTGTATTGTCTAAATATATTGCAATATCTGAATATTGCAATATACTTAAGTCTTTTAATGATTCATTTTCACTTTTATCAATAGCATTTGCACTGCTATATACAATTATCTTGTGTATCTTAAATATTGGATTTTTGTTTTCTTCTGCTGATTTTACAATTTGTTTTGTAAATTCTTCTCTTGCAAATACTTCTTTAAAAACTAAATCGTAATATAGAAATGATGTGACACATAATATCAATATTAATATTGTAAAAACTAATTTATAATTCTTAATTCTAATTTTTTTCATATTGACTCCTTTTATTTAAGTCTATTATATAACATTTCCATATAAGAAAATACTTTTTTGTGCCAATCAGGGTCACTAGCATATCTTTGATTAACTCCTTCTAAGGTTGGTCCGTTGTAATACCAAGCACTTGCAGTTTCTCCTCCATAAATTTTTGTTCCTGATGGATTTAAGTAATATTTTACTAAAGATTTTGAAACTGTTTCTATTCCTTCTTCATATGTAGCAAAATCGTATGATGATTCATATGGTGTTTGGTCATATGAGCCATATCCAAATAAGTTATGTTTTTCTTGTGCTATTTGTGATGTTCCCCAAGCACTTTCATGTATTGCTATTGATGCTATAAATAGCCCATTTACATTATATTTTTTATCTACATTATAAAATACTTCTGCATTACTTTCAAAAATCTTATTTGTATCATTTGATATTCCTTTAAATATTTTTTGATAATCTTTTAATGTTAATCCTGTTGATTTATTTAATTCAATATTTATATTAACTTTAATTAAAATTCTTTGAATTCTGTTTTTCTCTACTATATTAGGTGTTAGATATGCTGATGTTAAATTTTTTGTTGACATATATCCTTCTATGTTATCAAAAGACACTTTACACCATTCTTCATTTGGTAATTCTAATAATTTTACATCTAAACTTTGTTTTATTTTTGCTACTTCCTCTGATTTATCATTTGCTTCTTTTCTTAGACTTTCATCTTTTGTTAAATATACTATATCTCCAAGATGAATTTTTAATTTTGCTAAGAAGTCTGATGTTCCTATATCTAATATTTCTGGCACTGGTTCTTGCGTTGTATGTTTTTCTAGTATAATTTCTTCTATAAATTCCCCGTTTTCATATGTTTTTACTAAAGATACACTTTCTTTCCCTAAAGCTCCTTTTTGTAAAACAATTTGTTCTCCTCTTGGCAAAGTTGCATTTGCTTGAGACTTTATTTCAAAATCTATATTTCTCTCTTCTGATACTTGCTCTTTTACTTTTTCAAAACTAGAATTTTCTGAAATTATTTTTTGCATATTTAAAGCTCTTCTATTTATTTCAAAGTCACTAGGTATTGTTGCTGTTTCTACTTTTTCTTTTTTATTTTCTTCTGTTTCATTTATTGCTGATTCCTTAGAAAATACGTCTTTAGGAAATGCAGCTATAATTATTAATATTAGAACTGAAAGAATTATGATTAAGTTGGAAAGTCTTACACTTTTTTTATTTTGATGAAATAATGTCTCTTCTGATACCATTACAACTTTTGTTTTCTTTTTGGTTGGCTTGGTCGACTTTTTTCTAGCTTTAGCACTAGTGGTTTTTACTTGTGCTTCTTGCTGTGTATATCTAATTTGTTGTAATTCTTTGAATACTTCTGATAAATTTCTTTCATCTTTATTATTTGTTATAGATTCTTCTTTATCTTTTAACACATATATTCCCTCACTTTCCATAATAATATACATTCATATTATACAATATTAAAATTTTTCTGTCTACAAATTTTGATAAAATTCAAATGGGAATTTTAGAGAATTATTTGTATTTTGGCTATTTATAAAAAAAAGTGTAATTTAATAGCTTTTTTTGTTAAATAGTTCTTTACTAAATATCTACAAATCCCTTGCAAAATCTGTAAAATAGTATATAATATTGGGAGTTAAGAGGTGAAAAATTTGAATATTGAACAAGCAGAAATAGAAATAGGTTATACTTTTAAAAATAAAGATTTATTAAAAAATGCTTTTACTCATACTTCTTATGCTTATGAAAAAAATGTCTCTAGTAATGAAAAACTAGAATTTCTTGGTGATAGTATTTTAGAATTCATATCAAGTAAGTTTTTATATAATAATTATACAAATTTACATGAAGGAGAAATGACTAAGGTTAGAGCTACTGTGGTATGTGAAAAAAGCTTATATAAAATTGCGAAAAAACATAACTTTGGTGAATTTTTATTTTTAGGAAAATCTGAAATTGTAAATGGTGGAAAAAATAGACCTGCTATACTTGCAGATAGTGTTGAGGCTGTAATTGCTGCTATGTATTTAGATGGTGGTTTAGAAGTTGCTGAAAAATTTATTATTGAAAATTTAAAAGATGAGATTAAACTTGCTACAATTCATGTTGGTGATAAAGATTATAAAACTGTGTTACAAGAAAAATTACAAGAAAATGGTGATGTTAAAATTTCCTATGAAATCATAAGTGAATCAGGTCCAGACCATGATAAAAG
Organism: uncultured Clostridia bacterium; assembly: GCA_963558115.1. GTDB lineage: Bacteria > Bacillota > Clostridia > TANB77 > CAG-508 > CAG-269. The sequence goes on along the minus strand of CAUWFY010000016.1, from coordinate 10,725 downwards.
TTTTGAAGCTCAAGTTATTTTTAATGGTAAAGTTTTAGCAAATGGAACTGGCAAAAGTAAAAAAAGTGCTGAAATGCAGGCTGCAAAGAAAGCTTTAGAAATTTTAAAATAGAAAAGAGGTAAATCTATGAAACATCAATATATAATTCCTATATTTGTGCCACATTTAGGTTGTCCAAATGATTGTATTTTTTGTAATCAAAAATCAATTAGTGGTCAAAAAAAGAATATGACAAAAGAAGAAGCAAAAAACATAATAGATAATTACCTAAAAAATTTAAATGATTCAGATGCATTAATAGAAATAGCATTTTTTGGTGGTAGTTTTACAGCAATTAATGAAGAATTACAAAATGAATTATTGGAACTTGCATATACATATGTTAAAGAAGGAAAAGTTGAAAGTATAAGGATTTCTACTAGACCTGATTACATAGATAAAAATATTTTAAAAAGACTTAAAAAATATAAGGTAAAAACAATTGAATTAGGTGTTCAATCTGCAAACGATTTCGTTCTAAAAAGAGCAAATCGAGGTCATACTTTTGAAGATGTAAAAAAAGCTTCTAAGTTAATTAGATGGTATGGTTTTAGATTAGGTCATCAAATGATGGTTGGCTTGCCTGAAAGTACAAGACAAGATGAGATAAATACTGCAAAAGCATTAATAAAATTAAAACCTAAAATGGTTAGAATTTATCCGGTTTTAGTTGTAAAAAATACTAAATTGGAAAAAGAATATGAAGATGGTATTTATAAAGCTTTACCTTTACCTCAAGCAGTTGAAACTTGCAAACAACTGGTTCGAATGTTTTCTGATAAAAATATTGATATAATACGAGTTGGTTTACAAAATACTGATGAAATTTCAGACCCATCTTGTGAAAAAAGTGAAGTTGTTGCTGGTCCATATCATCCAGCTTTTAGACAACTTGTTGAAGCTGGTTTATGGTATGATGCTATTGTTGAAAAAATCAAAAAGTTAAATGTCAAAGTAAAAGAAGTTCAAGTTACTGTAAATCCTTTAGATGTCAACAATGTTATTGGTCATAAAAAAGATAATGTATTGAAACTAAAAGAATTCTATGATGTAGATTTGATTTTAAAACAAGATACTAATATTAAACAAGGTAAGTCTAAAATTGATATTACTAAAACTTACGCTGATTTTTTGGAAGAAAATGAAACTAAAAAAGAAGTTGTTAAAAAATAAATATTTATCAAACCAAAGTGAAAATAAATTTTAAAATTAAATTTATTTTCACTTTGGTTTGTATAACTTAGAGTTTCATATTGCTTCCTATATAATAAAGAATTATGATTTTCTAAACAAAAATCAAACATAAAGTTATAAATTAATTATAAAAATATGAATTTTTAATACATACTTCCTAAATATGTTTATTAGTGATATAATACACATAAATATTAAATAAAGGGGGAATTAAATTGAAAAAGAAAGTTATAATTATTGTAGCAGTTGTTATTGCTGTTTTAGCAATTATTATTGGAGGTTTTGCTTATTTTATGGCATCTGACTTAAAACAAGAAGAAAAATTAGCAACAGAGATGACTGAATTAAATGAATTGCTTAATAAAGAGGAATTTGATAAAAATCTTATTAAAGAAAGATTAGATAGAATTGTCACAAAAGGAGATTATGCTCTTGTTGAAAAAGCTTGTAAACAGTATTTATCTGATGTTTTTAATGTTAGTCAAAAAATAGCAGATACATTAAGTAATGATTCAATCTCAAAACTATTATCAATAGAAAACTATAAAACAGATGGTCCAGAATTTAATAATACCAAGAAATATATTGCTGAAACAAAACAAACATTAGCAGAACTTAAAGATAATTATTATGAACTATTAACAGAAGAAAAAGTAATGTCTTATATTAATGATAAAGGGTTAAATAGTTACTATACTGATTTATATAATAAGGAAGTCATAGGTGATTTAGAAAATGAAAGAAATGATAAAACTGTAGATGAAGCTATGAATGGTATTATTACATTATTAGATAGTGTAGAAAAAATAATTGACTTTTTAATAGAAAATAAAAATGCTTGGCAGGTAGATGGAGAAAGTCTTGCATTTACTTCTGATTCAGCACTTAATAAATATAATGAATTATTAGAAATGCTACCTATAAATTAAAAAATAAGAAAAGTAACTAAATTACACTAGCAAATCTATCGCGAGTCTTTTAAAGGTCACTTTTGCTTTTTATATAAAGAAAAAAATACATTAATTATGCTAAAAAACTAGCAATTAATGTATTTTTTATTTAGGTAGTTTTTATTTACGAAGTTTATATTTTTAAATACAAATCAAAATAAAATTCCTCTCCATTTTCCTTATTCACTATTTATAAAATTCTTAATTATTTAAATTTTATACTTTCAAATTTTCAGCATATTTATTATTAACTATTTTCTCAAATGGTACTTTTTTAGTTAATTCTCCTGCTTGTGTCATTACTTCTTGTAATCTTTCAAAACTTTCTTCTTTTAATTCAGGAGTTTCATTCCAAGCTTCAATATCTTTGTAGGTTTTAACTGCACTTTCTAACATTTCTACACTTGTATCTGGAAAGAAACTTTGTATTACTTCTGCTATTTCTTTAGCAGTATTTTCCTTTACCCATTTTTGACCTTCATATATCGCTTCTATGAATTTTTGTATTATTTCTTCATTTTTTTCTATATAACTCTTTTTAGCAAAATATGCTGTGTATGGTATATCTCCTGCTGCTTCTCCTACTGATGCTACTATATATCCTTTACCTTCTTTTTCTGTCATTGAAGCTGTTGGCTCAAATAGTGTTACATATTCTGCATTTCCTGATGCAAATGCACCTGCCATTAAATCAAATTTGATACTGTCGTCTAATATTACATCTGTTTCTGGATTTATTCCATTTTTCCTTAGTACATATTGTAGTGTCATAAATGGAACTCCACCTTTTCTTCCTGGTATAATTGTTTTTCCTTTTACATCTTCCCAAGAAAATTTGTCTGTTTTATTTCTAGCTACTAAAAGTGAACCATCTTTTTTTGTCATTTGTGCAAATACTTGTGTATAATCTTCTTTTCCTTCATTATATACATATATTGATGCTTCTGGTCCGTGCAAATCCTATGTCACTTTGATTTGATAATACTGATGTCATTACTGCATCTGCTCCTTGACCTGTTGTTAATTCTATTTCTATTCCTTTTTCTTTGAAAAATCCTTTATTAATTGCTACATATTGTGGAGCATAAAATACTGAACGAGTTACTTCACTCAACTTTACTTCTGTTAATCCATCTTTGTTATTATTACTTTTTTTCTTGAATGTAAAAATTCCTAATGTTAATACTAATAATAAAATTATTATCATTGTTACATATGTTCTCTTTTTCATTTTTTTCCTCCTTTTTTTAGTATATTTTATGTTTATTTCTTTAAATTGTGTATGAATTTTTTATATCTATGCTATTTGATTTTTTGTGTTCCTATCTTGCTATAATTGTGAAGATATCAAAATTATTTATTGCTTGATATACTTTATTATATTTTTTGCAAATTTATAATACCATTATCAATTTGTATATTTTATATTTTTTCTTTTATTATTTTATTTAAATCTTCTTGACTTTAATATCGCTTTTTCTAATACTAATACTGCTAAATACATTAATCCTGCAACCACTCCTAAGATGATTACACTTGCCATTACTAAATCTAGTTTAAATACTTGACCTCCATATACAATTAAATATCCTAATCCTGCTTTTGATACTAAAAATTCTCCAGAAATCACTCCTACTAAAGAAAGCCCTATGTTCACTTTTAAAGAATTTATAAATGTAGAAATATTTGCTGGTAAGACTATTTTTGTTAATATTTGAAGCTTACTTGCATTATATGTTTCTGCCATTTTTATTAAATCTTTGTCTGTTTTTATAAATCCATTTAAATTTTCTAATATAGTTACTACTAACGAGATTGCAATAGCCATTACTATTATTGCTGGTGTTCCTGCACCTACCCATATTATTATTATTGGTCCTAAGTGCTACTTTAGGCAAACTGTTTAATACTACCAAATATGGCTCTAAAACATTTGCTAAAAATTTAGACCACCATAATGCAATTGCTATAATTGTTCCTAATATTGTTCCTAATAAAAATCCTACAACTGTTTCATATACTGTTACTCCTATATGTTTTAGCAAGTCATTCGACCCTAAATTCATAAAGGTTTCGAAAATTCTACTTGGTTTGCTTGTTATAAAACTATCTATTATATTTAAGTTTGCAAGTATTTCCCATATTCCTAAAAATGTTACTAATATTGCAATTTGTGTTAGAAATATTACTACTTTTCTTTTTTTATTTTTCTTTAAATATTGTTTTCTTTCTTTTGATATTACTAAATTATTCATCTACACCAAGCTCCTTCCATAAAGTATTAAAATATTTACTAAATTTAGGATTTTCTCGGCAATTTATTGGATTTCTGTTTTCCATTTCAAAATCTATTTTGTGTATGTCTTTTACTGTTCCTGGTCTTTTGGTTAAAACTAGAACTCTATCTGCCATGGATATTCCTTCTGAAATATCATGAGTTACCATTAATGTAGTTATTTTTTCTTTTCTTAATATGTTGTATATGTCATTTGTTACCATTATTCTAGTCTGATAATCTAAGGCAGAAAAAGCTTCATCAAGAAGTAATATTTTTGGTTTTATTGCAAGTGTTCTAATTAATGCGACTCTTTGTCTCATTCCTCCTGATAGCTCTGATGGATATTTATTCCTAAATTCATATAAATTATATTTTTTTAATAACTCTTCTACATATTTTTTGTTTTCTTCATTTACTTTTCCTTTTATTTCTAGTCCAAATATAGTATTACTCCATATTGTTCTCCAATCTAGTAAACAATCTTTTTGTAGCATATATCCTATCTTAGGTGAGATTCCTTCTACTTTTTCTCCTTCAATATATATTTCTCCATTTGTTTTTGGTTCTAATCCACTTATTATTGAAAGTAGTGTTGATTTTCCACATCCACTTGGCCCTATTATTGATACAAATTCTCCTTCTTTTATTCTAAAATTCACATTTTCAATAGCTAGTACTTCTCCTTCTTTTCCTTGATATTTTTTACTTATATTTTTAACTTCTAATATTGATTCCATTTTATTCCTCCTTTTGTAGCTTTTATATATATTATGTAAATATAGTTTAAAAGTGATTATGTTTAATTGAGAAATATTATATTTAGTAATTATAAAATCAATTAATAAAATAATTTTTTAAAAAATAAACCTAAATTATTAAACTTTTTGCTTAATAATTTAGGTTCACTTTATTTTGTTGAAAACTATTACTATTAATGTATGATAAAATATATGCAGAAGTATATGTATTATATGCACTAGAAATATTCTTCTATCGATGTTTTTCTATTAAACTTGTTTTATACTTTCAAACTATTAACAATATCATTCTTAACCATATCTTATAACTTTATTATTTTTATTTTCATAATCTAAAATTCTCTATACAAATTAATTCTTCCATTGCTTCTTTTACTTCCCTATTTTTCATTGCTTTATTTATATCTATAAAATTATAATTAAAATTAATATTATTCTTTCTAAAGGTTGTAGTTTTAAACTCTTTTATTTCTTTTTGTATATTCCATTTTTCTTTACCTATGTAAATGATTATTGGAACAACAATAGGTAATTTATTTTGTTTACTGTTATTTAATTTTCTCCATTTTTTTATTATATTTATGCATTCTACTAAAGTTTTATATTGCAGATTTGTATCTATTTTGTTTTGGTATATTATTAAGAAAAAAATATTTGGATTCTGTTTTAAATAAAATATTGTTGAATTATAATTATAAACTTTTGAATTAATTTTAGAATAACTCTTTAAATTATTAGATAAAATTTTACTCTTGTCTGATAAAAAAATATTTATTATTTTCGAAATTATTAATTTATTATGTAATGTTTGTTTTATAAAATTTCTGTATCTTTCTTCTCTTTGGTTTATTGTATATTTTGTCTTTTCTTCTGCTAATAATGATATATTATTTAAATTTATTGTATGTATCGTTTTTATATAATCATTATAATTAAAATAATACAATAAGCAACCTCCTTTTATTATATTAAATTTTTATTTTGAATTTGCAATTTATTATGTATATTAATATCATATTTCCGGAATAATTTCAATATTTTTCCAGTAAATTATATAAAAATTTTTTACCTAATAATGTTATTTTTTGTAGAATAGCTGAAAATGGTTGATTTCAAAAAACATTATCCAATAAGTAAAAATTCAAAAAGTTACTTATTTATTTTATAAGCAACTTTTTATCATTTTAATTCTATATTTTTAAATATTTCAATTATAATTTTTCTTTAACTATTTTATTTCTCATTTAAAATTTTCTTAACCTCATTCTTAGTCAAATATCTCCATTTTCCAAGTTCTAAATCTTTTACTCCTATTCCTGCTATTTTGCTTCTATGCAAAGCTAATACTTTATGACCTATTGCTTCACACATTTTTCTTACTTGTCTATTTTTCCCCTCATGTATTGTTATTTCTAGTCTGGAAACATTTTTTTCTTCATCTGTTTTTAGAATTTTTACTTTTGCTGGTTTTGTAATGTAATCTTCTATTTTTACTCCTTTTTTTAATTCTTCTACTTCATTGTTTTTTACTATTCCTTTTATTGTAACAGTATATGTTTTTTCTATCTCATGCTTTGGATGTGTTACTTTATACACAAAGTCACCATCATTTGTTAAAATTATTGCTCCTGATGTATACATATCTAGTCTTCCTACTGGTACTATTCTTTTATTAGTTTTTACTAAATCTAAAATAGAATCACGGTTAAATTGGTCTTTTACTGTTGTTACATATCCAATAGGTTTGTTTAATAATATATATACATATTCTTTTTCTAGAACTACTTTTTTTCCATTGTACTCAACTATATCTTTATTTGGCACTATTTTTATTCCTAGTTCATCTACTATTTTTCCATTTACTTTTACTTTTCCTTCTAAGATTAATTCTTCTGCTTTTCTTCTTGAGGCTATTCCTGCTTCTGCCATATATTTCTGTAATCTTATTGCTTCTTTATTTTCCATTATATCTTTTCTAATTAATTCAAAATGAATTTATTAGACCTTTCTTTTATTTAATATTCTTTTTCTCTTTCTTTTAATTCTTCTAATATCTTTTTAAAATATTGTGGAATTTTAGCTTCTAAATGCATATTCTCATTAGTAACTGGATGCTTAAAATCTAAAGATTTTGCATGTAAACATTGTCCTTTTATATTCCATTCATTTTTGCCTTTTGAATATACTTCATCACCTACTATTGGATATCCTATTTGTGATAAATGTACTCTTATCTGATGTGTTCTTCCTGTTTCTATATTTATTTCTAGTAATGTATATTTATCATATCTTTTTAAGACCTTGAAATGTGTTATAGCTTCTTTTCCCTTTTTTGTAACTGCCATTTTTTTTCTGTCTTTTTCGCTTCTTCCTATTGGCATATTTATTGTTGCATTATTTTCTTTTACAATTCCTTTTACCAAGGCTATATATGTCTTTTTTACTTTATGCTCTTTTATTTGTTCACTTAAGTTTATATGTGCTTTATCATTTTTTGCTACTATTAAAATTCCTGAGGTATCCTTATCTAGTCTGTGTACTATTCCTGGTCTTATTTCTCCACCTATTCCTGATAATGAATCTTTACATATTGCCATTATTGCATTTACCAAAGTTCCGTCTGGATTTCCGTTTGCTGGGTGAACTACCATTCCTTTTGGCTTATTTACAACAATTATATCTCTATCCTCATAAATTATTTCTACTGGAATATCTTGTGCTTTTAATTCTATTTCAACTGCTTTTTCTTCTTCCATTGTTATTTTGTCATTTACTTGCACTTTATATGATGCTTTTACTTTTTTGCCATTTACTAATATTTTTCCTGTTTCTATTAATCTTTGTATTGCCACTCTAGAAATATCCTCATATTTTTCAGCCATATATGCATCTATTCTTTTATTTACTTGTTCGATAACTTCTAATTCTTTCATTATTTTCCTTTCATTTATGCATTTAATCTTTCATATATTACAAAATAATCATCTTCATAAATCTTTTTATAGTTTTCATCCTTTGTCTTGTCTATTATCATACTTATTTTTGCATCTTTATACATTATTGCATGTGTTATTCCATATTTTTTAAATATATCTTCATAAAAATCTCCTATGCTTGATACATTTATAAAGTCCATAAATATGTCTTCTTCTTTTCCACTAAATTCTGGAGCGTATAAATCTGCTCTTGAGTCTATAAATACTGGTATTCCTCTATATATCATATAACTTCCATAATTGTATTCATTATAAAATTTTGCTGTTCCTAAGTCTATGTTATTTAATATATAATCACAGGCTTGTACAGGATATGTTGTTTCATCTATATAATGGTCACCTGATTTTTCTTCTGCAAAATGATAACTCATGATTAACATTATTATTATCATTCCTAAAAATGCCAATTTGTTTCTTAGGTCTTTAAATTTTTCGTCTTTTGGTTCTTTGTAATATCTTTTTAACATATCACATATCAATCTATTTAATATAATTGAACTTACTAATACAAACATTGATAATTGTCTTCTTGACATTAACATTAAATAACATAGGCCACCTATCATAAATAAATCACTTAATCTGATTTTTGTTTTTGTAAATATTAGTATTGCTAAAAAGATAATTATTGTTGCTAATACTTCTGGTTGTTCGTAAATCGTCATTGGTAAATGTTCATTTATATTTTGTGTTGTATTACCTTCCATAGTTTTTACTAAATATGTGTATGGTGTATCTCCTAATGGTGTTATTAGTCCTGTAAATAAACATATTATCATTATTAATATTAGCCATTTTACATTTTTATTTTTTACTAGTTTTATTTTATATGGATTTTCTAACTCTTTGTCTCTTTTTATTTTTATTCTATCTATTTGTTCATTTAATTTTACTAATTTTTCTTCTAAGTTCTTGATTTTTTCAGAATTTATATTTTTACTCTTTAAGTATTTTATTTTTAACTCTAATATTTTCTTCCCAATTTTTCTATAAATTATTACATCTGCTAATGAAGCTATTATATGTTCTGCTATATATGGTAAGAATAATACAAATAAAAATGGCCATACTGCGACATGTAAATTAGCAATTAATATTGAAATTCCTACTATTCCTATTGCATATCGTTTCTTTTTTCCTTTTAAAAACATTTCTATACAGTAAATCATCCATATGAATAATATAAATGTTACAAGTTGTGCTCTAGCTGCTATATAATCTTTTATTAAATACATTACTCCTACTGATATTAAAAATGATACTACTTGATTTTTTGTTATTTTATTATTTATTAAAAATAATGAAACTCCAAGTATCATTGATAATATACAAGTTGCTACAAATATTCCTGTCATTCCAAAATTAGAATAAATTTGGTATGTTATTAAATCATATAACCAATGAGGATATGTATATGCTAAATCTTGATGCCATGAAAAATGGTCTTGCATATCTATTCCTGTTTCCATTATTTGTTTTCCTATTTCGATTGTATAATATGTGTCATTTTGTAATGTTACTGGCGCTAATGCTAAGCTAAACATTGCTATTAGAATAATTGCAACGATAAAAAAAATCTTACTTGATTTATTTTTTGTTATTAAATTTTTTTCTTCTTGATGTTGAACCTTTTTAGTTGTTTTTTCTTTTTTCATTTATCTACCTCCAAAAGTCTTTTAGGCGATTATATCAAATTTATTATAAAAAAACTAGCTTTTCTTAATTAAAATAGTGTTATTCGTTACAGGTTAATTTTAAAACCATTATATAACAATTTAAAAAAACAAATGATATAAAAAATTTGCTTAAACACTTTTACAAATTTTTTATATCATTTGTTAATCTTTTATTATACAGCTTCTTGGTTTCCTTCTTCTACTGTTGATTCTTCTTCTTTTTCTTCTATTACTTCTAAACTTCCTACTGAAACTTCATATGCAATTCTTTCTTCTACTGTTCCGTCTTCATGTTTCTTTTCGTAAGTTCTTGATTGAACTCTTCCTACTAACTTAATTTGTGAACCAACTTCTAAGTTTTGGCAGAATCTTGCATTTCTTCCCCAAGCTATACATGGTATATAGTCTGATTTATTATATGCTCTATTTACTGCTAATAATATATCTGCTATTTCTCTTCCAAATGGTGTTTGTCTATAAATTGGTTTTTTACAGATATAACCAACTAATACTACTTCATTAGTTATTGTATCTTTTTTCACCATTTCATTTTGTTCTTCGCTTTCTTCAACTTCTCTTACATCTTTAGCAAATACTGTTAATATTAGTCTATTTTTTTCACTTTCATAACTATTATATGATCTAAATTGACCTTTTACTAATAAGTGTTTCCCTTCTTGTAATGTATCTTCTCCTATTAATCTTTCTGATATTGTAATTGGTATGATATCAGAAATACCACTTAAACGAGGTATTGATAAATTAAAAATGTAAAATCTTTCTCCATAAATTTCATGACTGAATTTTTTTTCTCCTGTAACTTTTCCAACTAA
>CAUWFY010000015.1:0-17080 GCA_963558115.1 uncultured Clostridia bacterium | reverse complement strand
ATTTTATCATAAGAAGGTTTATTTTTAAACTTTACACAAAGTTTTCTATATACTCTTTAATTTTATTTCTAAAAAATACACATTAGATAAAAACTCACCATAAAAAATTCAATACCTACATTATAACCTCAACATTATAAATCCCATTATTTCCATCTAACCTAATCCCATTTGCTACTTCACTACCATTCAAAAATACTTTTTCTACACCAGTATTTTTTTGATTAGGATTTTTTATTTTAATATTATAAATACTTTTTCCCCATTTATATCTTATCAAATATTCTTTCCAATCCTTTGGAATACATGGTTCAAATTTCATTACTCCATTTTCAATTTTTAGTCCTAATATATATTCTATTCCTGCATCATAATACCAACTAGCTGAACCTGTATATAATGTCCAACCACCTCTTCCTGCTAAATTACTTGCGCCATAAATATCTGCTGGCATTGAATATGGCTCTACTTTATATTTATTACAAGTATCTTTTGTCCTTGAATGTTCTATTGGATTTATCATTCTATATAATTCTAGTGCCTTATCTCCAAATCCTAACATTGTTTGGGCAATAATTACCCAACAAGCAGCATGTGTATATTGTCCACCATTTTCCCTTACTCCTGGTAAATATGCTTTAATATATCCTGGTTCTAATTTTCCTTTTTCAAATGGTGGGTCTAACAACTTGATTATTCCATTTTCTTTATCTATTAAATGATTTTCTAAGCTTTCCATTGATATATATTTTTTATCATTATCTCCTGCATTTGATATTATACTCCAACTTTGTGCTATACTATCAATTCTACATTCTTCATTTTCCATACTTCCTAAAGCACTTCCATCATCCATAAAGGCTCTTTTAAACCATCGTCCATCCCAGCCTTTTATATTTAAAGCTCTTTTTAGAGCAAGTTTTATTTTTTCAAATTTTCCAATTATATTTGCATCTTCTTTTCCCTCTTCTACTCTTTTTTTACAAACTTCAATAAATCCATCTAATATTTTATATAAAAAAAATCCTAGCCAAACACTTTCACCTTTCCCTTTATTTCCAACTGTACTGAATCCATCATTCCAATCTCCTGTTCCTATTTTTGGTAATCCGTTTTCTCCAAAATTAAAACTTTTTTCTATCGCTCTTATACAATGTTTATATATGCTTTCTCTTTCTTCACTTTCTAAATATTTATCATATCTTTCATCTTCCCCTTCTTTTAATATTTCTCCCACAACATATGGTGTTTCCTCTTCTAATAAACTATAATCTCCTGTAAATTTAATATACTCTAATACTAAATATGGAAGCCATAATAAGTCATCTGAAAATCTCGTTCTTATTCCTCTTCCGAGTTTCTTCATGCCACCAATGTTCTACATCTCCTTCTATAAATTGATGTTTACTGTGCTTAATTATTTGATTTCTTAGTCTAGATATATCTAAATATTTTAGCCCCATTGCATCTTGAAGTTGGTCTCTATATCCATAAGCCCCACCTGATTGATAATACCCACTTCTTCCTATTAACCTACTTTGAATTATTTGATAAGCTAACCAACCATTTAATAATATATTTGTAGATTCTAATGGAGTATACACTTGCAATGTTCCTAAATATTCTTTCCAATAATTTTTTACTATATTTAACTCTTGCTTACAATTTGAAATTTTGCTATATTTATATGCTATATTTTTACAATCTATTAAATTATCTTCTGCACCCAATATTAGTGATATTTCTTTATTAGCATAACTTTCAAGCTCTATTTCTAACTCTATTGCTATACAAGAATTTCTTCCTATTGAGTTTTCGTTATTTAAGTTTACCTTTTGAAGTGCTTCTGGATTTTGCAGACTATTTTTTCCTATAAAGAATTTTTTATCTCCTGTATAACTAACTATTTTTTCACTTGACGAAACATATACTTTTGTTCCTACTATTTCGTTTGTATATAAATTTCTTGCTGTTATTATATTATTATTTCTATCAAATCTTATATTTATATTGCTGTTAGTTTTTATTTCATCTTCACCTATTACAGGTTTTATATAATAATATACTTTTAATTTTTTTCTATTTGGTGTCGTGTTTTTCAAGTTTAATATTCCTATTTTACATCCATCTTCTTTTGGAACAAATATTTCAAGCTCTTGCTCTACTCCTATGCTTTTATGAATATATTTACAATAGCCAAAACCATATATAATGTTATAATTATTATTATCAGGCCTTGGATTTAATCCTAATGACCAGGTCTTTTTGGTTTCATCATCTTTTATATAAATTATTTCAGATGGAATATCATAGCTTGGATTATTAGACCAACTTGTTATTCTGTTTAATCTACTATTTTTATACCAACTATATCCACCCATATTTTCTGTAACTATTGTCCCAAATTTTTCATTTGCCATAATATGTGCCCATACTGTTGGTAATCTCTTTTGTTTATCTATTCTTATTAAATATTCTTTTCCATCTTCTGAAAAAGCACCATATTCATTGTAATATTTTAAATTTTCTTTATTAGTTAGTATATCTATATCATCATTTTCTTTTTCTTCAAAGATAATATTATTTATTTGTGGTTCTTTTCCTATTTCTTTATATTTTTCTATATATTCTTCTTCTATTTCTTTTAAATTATTTTCTAATCCACCTTTACTACTGTCTATTATTATACATGATATAAATTCTAGTAATTCTATATCTTTTTCTTCCATTTCTTCTTTATTTACTACAAATATTCCACCTTTAATGTTTTTTAAATATCCCATCTGACTATTTAATATTGAATTTTCTATTTCTTCTCTTACATAATTTTCATAACTATATCTTTCTTCATCTAATATTACTATTTCTACTTCTACATTTTTAGTTCTAAAAAACTCATAAGCTTTTAATATTTCTTTTATACAATATATGTCATTTATATTTTGGATTTTTACTAATATTATTGGATTATCTCCTGATATTCCATATTTCCACAAATCACTTTGACTATATTCTCTTTTATTGAATTTTTCCTTATTTATACTTTTAGTTGAATCATCAAAAATAATATATGATAACATTTTTTGATATATTGATATATCTTTCCCTTTTACTCTTAAATATCTACTTTCTGCTTCTATTCTAGCTTTTGATAATTCAAAGGCATTTTTTATATTTTCTTGTGCTTCATATTTCTTTAAATTTTCTAATACTTTTTCTTTTTCCTCTTCTGCTGAAATTATCAAGTTTAAATTTATTTTCTCTTGTGGTTTTATTTTTACAGTTCTTTTTAAGGCAACTATCGGTTCTGTTACATTTCCCAATTTTCTAGAAAATGGTACAGAGTTTCTTACCATTAAAGGTATTCCTAAATTTCCTCTTCCAATAAACTTTTCTTCTTCTAGTTCATATTCCATTTCTCCTATTATATTATCACTATTTGTATTTAAAGTTGTTGCCATATATACTTCTTGGCAGTTATTTTCTCTTTTCTTTCTTTTTATAACTATGCTTTTTGTTTCTTCGTCATATTCATACATTAAAAATAAATTATTAAATACTGGATGTGCATAGTCTTGTTCTTTCTTTGATAATACAGGTTCAAAATATCCAGTTACCTCTAAAATCTCTTCGTCATTTCCTACATTTTCTATATTTATATTTCTAATTTCTACTGGTTCATTTGAGGCAATTGTTGTATTTATTTTTGCTTTTATATTTCCATTTCCTATTTCTTGCATTATTTTATCTGGCATAAAACTTATTTGATATTTGTTTTCTTTATTTCCATTTTGTAGATAACTTGTACTTATTATATTTTTTGTTTTTATATTTTTTATATTAATTATTACTCCTTGCAAGTAGTCTTCTGTCTTTTTAAATCTATTTATATAAATATCTTTAAACTTACTTACTCCTCTTCCTTTTTGATCTATTGCTATTGTATAATTTTCATTTGATATTACATTTCCTCTAACAATTTTTTCGTCAATTTTGTTATAAGTTTCTTGAATATAATTTTCATAATCTTTGTATTTTAATTTTTCTACTTTTTCTTTATCTTCTTTTGTTATAATAGCTTTTTCTGGCATTGTTTCTTGAAGTAATATTGCTGTAGCTTCTACCTCTGGATTTTTCATAAATAATTTTTGTAATATGTTATCATTAAACAGATTATTTATTGATAATAAAATTAACCCTTGATGATGTGCCATATATGTTTTTATAACACTTGCTTTTTTTCCATATTCTACTCTTTCTGGTGTAAAATCTATTGACTCATAAAATCCATATTTATCATACATTCCATAGTTTTCTAATACTTTTAAGTTTTGTACAACTTCTTTTGGTCTATCACATATAGCTAATATTCCACCATATGAAGATACTACCATTTCATCTGCTAGTCCTCTTTTTAACCCTAACCATGGAATACCAAAAGCCTTATATTGATAATTAGAATGTAAATCTTTTAAGTTAAAGGCCGATTCTGATATTCCCCAAGGCAAGTTTAATTGTTTTGCATAATTCATTTGACTATTTATCATAAATTTACATGATTCATCTAATAAACTTCCTTTATATTTAGGCATATTTATATTAGGCATTAAATATTCAAAAGCTGTTCCTGACCAAGAGACTAACCCTTTATATTTATCAATTATTGTTAATGTCCTACTTAAATGATTCCAATGTTTTGATGGTATATCTTTTTTAGCTATTGCCACAAAACTTGCTTGTCTAGCTTCTGAAGCTAATAAGTCATAGTATGAGTCAGTTAATTTATTTTCTTCTATATTATATCCTATTGAAAAAATTTGATGTTCGAAGCTATATAGATTAGTAAAATCTGTATTCTCAATTATTTTATTAATTATACTTAAAATTTCTTCTATTTGATTTTTTATTTTGTATTTTCCCTCTTCTATTATTCTTCTAGCTGAAGTTTCTTCTATCTGATTATTTAGTTTATATTCCTTTTCATCTATCATTTTTTCAACTGAATTTTCTTCTATTTGATTGCTCATTTGTTCTTCTTTTTCTTCTGTTATTTCTTTATTTAAAACCTCTTCTAAAAATGCTCTTTCTACATATAAATATCCTATAAAATTCCCACTATCTACTGTTGAAACATATCTTGGAATTAGTGGTTGTTTTGTTTTTATATTATACCAGTTATATAAATGACCATTCCATTTTTGCAAGCTATCAACTGATGTCATTATATTTTGCAATAAATCTATAGCTTCTTTTTGATTAATATATTTTAAGTTAAATGCTGAAATTACTGCTAAAATTGATAGTCCTATATTTGTAGAAGATGTCCTATCTACTATTTTATTTTTTCTTCCATATTGATAGTTATCTGGTATTAAATAATTATTATCTTCTGTCAAATATATTTTAAAAAATTGCCAAGTTCTTTCTCCTATTTCTAAAACATATTCTTTTTCTTTTTTTGTTAATTTTTCTAAAGTTTTTGTTTCTTTTATTTCTTTACTTATATAACACATTATATATGGTGATATAATCCATAAAATACCTAATATAATTCCTATTATATTATTTCTAATTATTGAAAATCCTATTGCAATTATTCCTATTAAAATATTAATCCACATTTGTTTATAATATGAAAAATAATCATCTTTTGATTGTTTTTCTGCCTCTTCTGAAGTTAGCCATTCTAATAAATTTTTATGACTAATTGTTACTCTATAAATTGTTTTTATAATAGCTTTTAGTGACATATATGCTTTATATGGTAAACATGAAATTGTAACTATACTTCTTAAAATAATTCCTTTATATCCTGTAATTTTAGGTTCAAATGTCTTTTGCTTTTGCTCTCCTTCTTTTTTCATAATTAATCTATTTAATATTTCTAATAAATATGGAAATATTCCTATTAATATCATAATTGTAATTATTGGATAAATCTCCACTTTATATATTGCAGCAAGTACTATAGATATAAAACAAGCAAATAATATTGATATATCTAATAAACTTCTTCTTAAATTATCAAAAATTTTATATTTAGATAAAAAATTTAATGGATTTTTTATTATTTTATTTTCTTTGTTATTTACCTTTGATGTAATCCATTTGGTAATTTGCCAGTCACCTCTAATCCACCTAGATAGCCTGTTCATAAAACTATTATATTTAGTTGGATATCCATCCATTAATAATATATCTGTTGCTAAACCACATCTTAAATAACTACCTTCTAATAAATCATGGCTTAATACAGTATTTTCTGGTATTGCATTTTTTAAAACTCTCGAAAATGTTTGTAAATCATATATTCCTTTTCCTGTAAAAATCCCTTCATTAAAATTATCTTGATATAAATCAGATATTGCATTTGTATATGAATCTATTCCTCCATCTCCTGCAAATAATTTGGTAAAAATAGTTTTATAACTTACATCTAAATTGATTCCTATTCGTGGTTGAATAAGTGCATGACCTTCTGTTACTATATTTTTTTCCTCATCTATTATTGGTTTATTTAAAATATGTGCCATAGCCCCCACTAACTCAAATGCTGAATTTAATATTAAATCAGTATCTGCATCTAATGTTATTATATATTTTATTTGTGGTAATATATCTTTATTATTTTCTATTGTATTTGCCTTAAATTTATTTACTTCATTTCCTAAAATGTACTCATTAAACTGTGTTATCATGCCTCTTTTTCTTTCCCAGCCTAAATATTTTCCTTCTTTCTCATTCCACTTTCTTTTTCTGTATATGAAATTAAAAATTGGAAAGTCATTTTCATTTGAATACTTTTTATTTAATTTTTTACATTGTTCTATTCCTTCTTTAATTATTTCTTCATCAAAATCTTTATCTTGTGTATCTTCTTCTGTGCAGTCACCAAGTAATGTAAAATATATATTTTTTGATTTATTTGCTATATAATATACTTCTAGTTTTCTTGACAGTTCTTTTACTTTTTCTTTTGATTTCAAAATGGTTGGAATTATAACCATGCAAGAATTTTCAATATCTATTCCTTTTGAGAAATCTATTTTTGGTATCATTTTTGGTTTTACTATTTTATTTAATATATATTGTATTATTTGTGTTGCAATTTCAGATGATGGTAGTAGGAATATAACTATTCCTATTATAAAAATGGATAGTTTTTGTATATTTACATTTAATATTGCACTTATACTTACAGATATAAGTAATGTTAATACTATATTTACTATCACAAAAAGTCTTGCTCTCAGTTTTTTACTCAATTTTTTCTTTTTGAAATTTAATTTTTCATATATCTCATTTATTCCTTCATCTATTAAATAATATCCTATATGATATTGTTTTGAATCTTCTTTTTTGCTCTTAGCTATTTCAAGAATTTTTTTAGCTATATAAATTTCTGAAATTTTAGTCTTTTTAGAAATTTCTTTTATTTTATTTCTATAACATTCTTTAGTATTATTGTCCATTTTACTATATACATCAGCTGGGTCTTGTTTTAATATTTCTTCTACACCATTTATTTGTTCAAATATCTCTAAAAAATTTATTCTTTGAATATTTCTAATACTCGTTATGCTATTTCCTATTAATACTTTTGTTACTGCAATATCAAAATGCTCTTTTTTAGTTACTTCTTGAATAGTTGTTCCTGTCATTTCTACTGTTTCTTCTAGGGCTTTTAGATAGCTATAACCTTTTTTTCCATATCTTCTTAAAATATATGACATATATTCTATAAATGGATATTTCATATCTTTTATTACATCTATTTTGTTAAGTCTATTATTAAAATTAGTAAAGTTTTGTTCAGATTTTGACTTATTTTCTATTAGTCTTTCTACTATATTTTCTGCTTTATATTTTTGAATTTGACTATTATATATTTTTTCACTTATTTCTCTTATATTTTCAATTATTGCTATTTGCAAGAAAACTCCTATATTCCATATTTCTTCCATACTTAATGTTTTTTTACTTTGATAACTTTTTAAATAATCTTCTAAATCACTTTTTTCTATTTTATTATCTGTATATGCTACTATCTCTGAGGCTAATACATATATTCTTGCATATCCTTTATATTTTCCATTTCCTATTCCTAGAAAATTAACATATTTTTTTAATGTTAATTCTTTTTGAATCTGCTTTACTGTTTCTTCTATAATATAAAAGTTGTCTAACAACCATTCTCCTGCTGGATGAATACTTATTCCTATTTTTAAATGTTCATTTAATAAATTATATACCAACTTTATAATCTCATAACTTTCAATTAGATGTGGTATAGGATATGTTTCTTTTTTAGAATTATTTACTAAATTATGGTTTGATGCAATTTTTTGTAAATAATTTTCTAATTGTACTTTATTTAATAAAGTTCCATCTATCTTTAATATTTTTTCTACTTTCAAAAAACTTCCACTCCTTGCAAATATGTTTTACACATATTGTTTGCAAGGAGTGGAAGTTTTATGCATTTTTAGTTAAATTATCTGCCTTCATCTTCTATTGATGCAACTTTTTTACTTTCCTTTTCCTCTTTTTCTAAATCTGACTTTGTTGTTTTGTTTAATTTTATTTTTCCTTTTTCATCTTTTTTTATTTCTGAAGAAGCAAATCTTTCAGTTAAATTAAGACTTTTCTCAAACTTTTGTAATATTTCATCTCTATCATTAATTTTATTGTCATAGCCATTATTAGCAGTTTGCAAATTGGCAATTGTTTCAATAAAATCTCCTATTTTTCTATCATAGTCTTCGCCTTCTATTAATCCTTCTTTTATTTCTCCATCACTATTGACTATATATATAGTTGCTGCAGTATTTTCTGTTCTTGGCTCTACTCTAAGTTCTTCAGATATATTTAATGAATTTTTAATTTTATCTTTAATTATTTCTAACTCAAAATCCTCAATTCTTTGTCCTAATTTTTGTATGTCTTCTCTAGCTAAATCTTCTTGACCTAATAATTGTAATTTTATATTATTCAATTCATCTATGTTGTCTTGCGCTAATCCTAATTCCTCTAATGTCTTTCCACCTTTTAGTGCTTCTTCTATAGTAACTGGTTTTAAATTATAATCATAATATTTTTTCGCACCATATGACCCAAATGCTAAAGCACCTGTTGCTAAGATTAATGATATTCTTTTTCTTCTTTGCTTAGCTTTTCTTTTCTTTAATTCTAATTTTCTAGCTTTATATTTTTCTTGTTTTATTATTTCTTTTTCTCTTTCTCTTTCTAATTTTTTTGTTCTTCCAGCACTTATATCTATTAATTTTAATTCGCCATTTCTTGATATCTCATCTTTAAACTGTTCTCTTCTTGATTTTTCTTCCATATTCAATCCCTCCCTTTTGTATAGCTCACACTTTTATTATACCACTTATTTCATAAAAAAGCAAAATTTTATTTTTTCCCTACTAAAAGTTTATACTAACCTGTTTTTTTCACCCCTATTTTTTGACATTTTTCTCTTTTTTCTCATACTATATATTAACAACTATTTGTTGTTAGAAAGGATGGATAAATAATGGATTTAGAAAATAAGAAACCTTGTTGCCCAATTTTAGATGTTGATGGTGTTATATCAGGAGGTAAACAATTTGACTTAGATATTACTTTACCAGAAGATAATAGAGATGTAATATATGGAGTTGTTAAAAATTGTTTTAAAGAGCCTGTATGTGATGCAGTTGTAGAATTAGTTGAAATAGTATATGACTGTGGTAAAAAAGACAGACGTGCTATAGGTCATACTTTTACAGATAAAGAAGGAGAATTCGTATTTGGACCACTTTGCCCCGGAAAACAATATGCTCTTCAAATTTGGGTAAATGATACTAAAAGAATGAAAATATGTGCAAAATGTCATCATGAAGGCAAATGTTTAAAAGGCTCTAAACATGATAAATGTGATTGTTATATAGAAAATGATACTCATTGTTGTAAAGAAGAAATTGAAACAAATTTTGATGAATGTCAATGTAAAAAATAAAAATATATAAAGGAGCTGACCTAGAAATTTTTATATTCTAGGTCAGCCCCTTAACTAATTTTTACACAATCCCCATTTTTTTCACTAACTGTTTTCCTTTTTTCATCATTTTTTTTCTATTCATCATACCACTTTCAGCATACATCATAACTAATCCTGTTGTTATTAGCCCACCTATCATAACGCCTTTTACAAATTTCATAAAACTCTACTCCCTTTCTTTAATTTTATAATACTAATAAAATCAAAATATCTATTCAATGATATTTTTTACATTTTCTTTATTATTTGTATTTTTTTCTTTTTTATTCAACTTAAAAATGGTATATATTTCATGAATTGCAATTATTAGCAAAAATACTCCAAAGCATTTTTTTAATGAGCCTACTTGTATATGTGTAGAAATTTTTGCTCCTAGTATTGCTCCTAAAATTCCAAAAATTGAAATAATTGTTGCCGTTTTTAGTTCTATATTTTTATTTTTTAAATTAACAATTATTGCTATTATTGATGTTGGTATAAAAAATATTAAATTTGTTGCTTGTGCTACATGTTGTTCTATTCCTAGCATAAATGTTAAAAGTACAATTAATATTGTACCTCCTCCCATACCTGTTCCACTTACTATTCCTGAAATACAACCTATAATTATTTCAAACATTAAATATAACCTTTCTTTTAATTAATATCTAACTAATTAAATAAAATTTAATATTTCAATTTTCATATATGAATTTTATAACAAATTCAACTTTAATTAATTAACTAATATTTTAACTAAAAATCATTTTTGTACTAGCATAAACTAAAAATATTATAAATGTTATTTTCAATATTTTTGTTGGCAATTTTTTTAGTAATTTTGCTCCTATATATCCCCCGATTGTACCCCCAAAAGCACATAATATTGCAATTTTCCAATCTATATAATTACTTTTATAGTAAAAAATACTACTAGCTATAACCATTGGTAATATACATAAAATAGTTGTTCCTCTAGCTTTTGAATCTTTAAAATTCATTAAATATACCAATGCTGGAACTAGTATCATTCCTCCTCCTGTTGAAAACAATCCACTTACAATGCCTGCTAATAAACCTATTAAAATTTTTTTCCACATACTAAAAACCTACTTTAATTGTAGGTTTTACTTTTTTTCTATATTTTATACACTTTTTTTAGTTTTTATATTTTCAAACATTTCTTCTGCTACAATTGTAAGGCTTTTATCACATTTTAGCATTTGATCTATTACAATAGTTTGTAAATATTTATCTTCAATATTTTCGGCTATATCTAAAAATTTTTGCAATTCAAATAGATATTTTTCATTAGCATATTTCCAATTTTCTTCTGTTTCTTCTTTTATTAGTTCAAATAATTTTTTCATTTTCGCCTCCATTCTTTTGTCTTCTAAATTTTATTTTAGTATTATACCCAATTATGACAGAAAAAATGACATTTTTTTATCAAATGCCATTTTTTATTTATAAAGCTTTTTTTAACATTTTACGTAAGATTTTTATTTACAAATTTGTATTTTGATATTTCATGTAAAACCTTAATTTATAAGTTAATCCTTTTATGTATAAATTTATTTATAATCTTATAATTTTTATTTCATATTTGTTTTATAATATTAGATTTCATTAATGATTTTTGTCTCCGACCCCAAAATCACCAAAATCACCGAAATCATTCTCACCTTTTATGTAATACCTTGTAGCTACCATCTTATCTGGCAAATATTGTTGTTCTACATAATGACCTGGAAAATCATGAGGATATAAATATCCTTCGTTATATCCAAGTTCTCTCATTTTTTCTATTGGTGCATTTCTTATATGCATTGGTATTTCACCCGTATCTTTTGTTTTTACATCTTCTAATGCTTTATTTATAGCCATATATGTTGCATTTGATTTTTTAGATAAAGCTACATATACTGCTGCTTCTGATAATAAAATTCTAGCTTCTGGCATTCCTACCATATGTACTGCTTGCATTGCTGCATTTGCAACTACTAGTGCATTTGGATTTGCTAATCCCACATCTTCTGATGCACATATTACTATTCTTCTTGCTAAAAACATTGGATCTTCTCCTCCATTTAATGCTCTTGCTAGATAAAATACAGTAGCATCAGGATCTGATCCTCTCATTGATTTTATAAATGCACTTATATTGTCATAATGTGTATCTCCATTTTTGTCAAAAATTGCTTTTCTATCTTGTACGCTATTTTTTATAATTTCATCGGTGATTTTTATATATCCGTCTGAGTCCATTTTGGTTGTTAATACTGCAATCTCTAAACCATTTAAAGCTGTTCTTACATCTCCATTAGCTATTATTGCTAATTTTTTTAAAGTTTCATCTTCTATTTTTATATTATATTCACCTAATCCATCTTTACTCTCTAATGCTCTTTTTAATATACTAAATATATTTTCTTGTGTTAATGGTTCTAGTTTTATTACCATTGATCTAGATATTAAAGCTTTATTTACTTCAAAATAGGGATTTTCAGTTGTTGCTCCTATTAGTATTATGGTTCCATTTTCTACAAATGGAAGTAATGCATCTTGTTGTAATTTATTAAATCTATGTATCTCGTCAATAAATAGTATACTTTTTCCAACTGGATTTATCATAAAATTTTTAGTTTCTTCTATTACTTTTTTTATATCTGCAACTCCTGAAGTAACTGCATTTATTTTATAAAATTTATATTTTGTTGTTTCACTTATAACTCTAGCTAGTGATGTTTTTCCACATCCTGGTGGTCCAAATAATATTATACTTGATAACCTATCTGCTTTAATTGTTCTATATAGTATTTTGTCTTTTCCTAAAACATGTTCTTGCCCTACATAGTCCTCTAAAGTTTTAGGTCTCATTCTAAAAGCTAATGGTTCATTACTATTCATAACTTTGCTTCTCCACTTCTTTTCCTGTATTATATTTATGCTAAAATTGTTAAACCTTTTCTTATTAACTCTTCTGTGCTTAATCCTGTTTTATCAATTTTCATAAATGCTTTTTCTATTTCTTTTTTATTATAGCCTAAAACTTGTAAAGCTGATATTGCTTCTTGTACTTTGTTATCATCTATTACTGCTGCTTTTATTTGTAAATTATTTGTCTTTGAAATATTTTCTTCTTTTTTCAATTTATCTTTTAATTCTAATATTATCCTTTGAGCAGATTTTGGACCAATTCCTGGAATTCTTGTTAATGTTGCTACATCATCTGAAATTACTGATAAAGCAAATTCTGATGGACTACAAACAGCTAACATGGTTAATGCTGTTTTTGCACCAACTCCACTAACTGATAATAATAGTTCAAACATTCTAAGTTCTTCGTTTGTATTAAATCCATATATACTTATATCATCTTCTCTTACTCTGTAATATGTATATACTTTTACTTTCTCTCCAATATTTCCTAATTTCTCCATTCCAATAGCTGACATAAATACTTTGTAACCTAGTCCTCCTACATCAATTACTACATATTCTGTCATTTTCATTTCTAGTGTTCCTTTAATATATGCTAACATTTTTTACCTACCTATCTATATAAATGAATTACTTTTTATTGCTATCTCATTCATTTTATTTTTATTTTAATTAAATAACATCTTAAATAGACATTTTAAAACATATTATTTGTCTTAAATAGATATTAAATTAAGAAAATCTATTAATATGATATTAAAAATTATAATATCATTTTATATAAAATTATACATCAAATAAATATGTTGCCTCTAAATCAGCTTCGTGTGTTAATAATGCAATTGGATATTTTTTATATGATGCACCTATTGCATTATACAATTCTTTGGGTTCTGTATATCCCATATGCCAACGTATAGCATATTTCTCTTCTGGTGTTAATTTTATATATTCTGTTATCATCATTACTGATTTTTCACCATGTCCATATGGTATTGTGTCATCTATTGTATAATATGGTACCTTTTCCCATACTCCTAATGCATTTTTTGCATTTCTATAATCTACCTTATAAAAATTTGTTTTACATATATCATGTAATAGTCCTATAAGTATTATTGACTCTTCTGGTATATCTATTTCTGTTATACAATTTTCAACTTTGTGTTTTAGTATTTCATATACTTTTAAACTATGTTCTACTAAACCTCCTTCATAATCGCCATGAAATCTTGTACTTGCTGGTGCTTTAAAAAAATCTGATTTTTCTAAGAAATTAATCAGTTCTTCTATTCCTTCTCTTCTTACTTGTATTAATAAATTCAAAAATTCTTCTTTCATTTTCCTACTCCATTTTTTTATTTTTTCTTATTATATATATTAAAATTATAAATGTCAAGGTTTTATCAAACTTTTGTTTAGTTGTTTAGAGATTATATTTATGTTATACTTTTAATGTTACCATAAATATGTTTGCATTATGAGGAGGATTTTATGACAGAAAAAAAGAAAGCCAAATTAGTTGAACTGATTTATCAACGGACACACAAAAAAGTAAATATGAATTTAATAACTGAACTTCCCAATGATGGTTTAAGTTCAAAAATTTCAAAAGTTTATGCTGTTAGATGTGAAAACTCTATTATCATTGTTGTTTTACACAATTCAGCAAAAGAATCTGTCTACGAAATCTAAAAATAAAGTAGATACTTAAGTAAAATTTTTACTTTGAGTATCTACTTTATTTTATCTTTTATTCCAGTTTTTTATTCTGTTCATTGCTTCTATTGTATTTTCTCTAGTTCCAAAAGCTGTTAGTCTAAAATAGCCTTCTCCACTAGGTCCAAAACCACTTCCTGGTGTTCCTACAATATTTACTTCTTCTAGCAATTTATCAAAAAATTCCCATGATGATATATTTTCTGGAACTCTAAGCCATACATATGGTGAATTTACTCCACCATATACTTTAAATTTTGCTTCTTCTAAACCTTGTTTTATTATTTTTGCATTTTCCATGTAATAATTAATATTCTCTTTTATCTCTTCTTTTCCTTTCTCTGAAAAAGTTGCTTCTGCTCCTCTTTGAACTATATATGATACCCCATTAAATTTAGTACAAGTTCTTCTATTCCAAAGTTTATTTATTTCATATTCTTTTCCATCTTTACTAAATCCTTTTAACTCTTTTGGTATTACTACATATGCACATCTTACACCTGTAAATCCTGCATTTTTTGAAAAGCTTTTAAATTCTATCGCAACATTTTTCGCCCCCTCTATTTCATATATGCTATGAGGTATATTTTCTTCTGTTATAAATGCTTCATATGCTGAATCATATAATATAATTGAATTATTTTTGTTTGCATAATCTACCCATTTTTTTAATTCTTCCTTTGATAATACTGTTCCTGTAGGATTATTTGGAAAACATAAATATATCATATCAACTTTTTCTTTTGGCAATTCTGGTTTGAAATCATTTTCTTCCGTTACTGGCAAATATACAATATTTTCATATTTACTAGTTTTAGTATCAAATTTCCCACTTCTTCCTGACATTACATTTGTATCTAAATATACTGGATAAACTGGGTCTGTTATTGCTACTTTATTATCTTCTGAAAATATATCTACTATATTTCCACAATCACATTTAGCTCCATCTGATATAAATATCTCGTCTTTTTTTATATCAATTCCTCTTTTTCTATAATCATTTTCTACTATTGCTTCCCTTAAAAACTCATATCCTTGTTCTGGCCCATATCCTTTAAATCCTTTTTTTGTTACAATTTCATCAATAGCTTTATGCATTGCTTCAGCACATGCTGGAACTATTGGTTTTGTTACATCTCCTATCCCTAATTTTATTATATTTTTATTTGGATTATTTTCAATATATTTAGCTACTTTTTTTGCTATTGTGGAAAATAAATAACTTTCTTGTAAATTTAAAAAATTCTCATTTATATAACTCATATTATTCACTCCTTGCATAATCATACTTTAATATTATTTCTTTTTTATTTTTGTTTCAATAAAATTTATAATATATAAAAATTATTTTTTTTATTTCTTTGTTAAATATATTTTTTACTTTTTATATATTATTTACTTAATTTAATAACTTTCCTTCAAAAACAGTAACAGCTGGTCCTGTCATATATACATGATTGTTTTCCTTATTCCACTCTATTTCTAAGCTTCCTCCTAATAGTTCAACTGTTACTTTTCTTTCAATTAAATTATTTATAATTCCTGCAACAACACTAGCGCAAGCTCCTGTTCCACAAGCTAAGGTTTCTCCTGAACCTCTTTCCCATACTCTCATCTTTATATAATTTTTATTTACAATTTCTATAAATTCTACATTAGTTTTTTGAGGAAACTTTTCATTTACTTCAATTTTACTTCCATATCTTTCTACTTCAAATTCTCCTATATTTTTTACAAAAGTTATAGCATGTGGATTTCCCATTGAGACACATGTAAAATTAAAATTTCTTTCTTCTATTTTTAATTTTAAATTTTGTACTATTTTTTCATTAGAAACTACTGGTATTTTTTTTGCTTCGAGTATCGGCTCTCCCATGTCTACTCTAACTGTGTCGACCTTTCCTTCTTTTAGATTTAATTTTAACTCTTTTATTCCTGCTAGAGTTTCAATTTTTAATGTTGTTTTATTTGTAAGTCCTTTATCATAAACAAACTTTCCTACACAACGAATTCCATTTCCACACATTTCAGCTTCGCTTCCATCTGAATTAAACATTCTCATTCTAAAATCTGCAATTTCACTACTGCAAATTAAAATTAATCCATCTGATCCTATTCCAAAATGTCTGTTACTAATAATTTGAGCTAGAGATGATTCATTTTCTATTTTTTGATTTATTGCATCAATATAGACATAATCATTCCCTAGCCCTTGCATCTTTGTAAATTTAATCATTTTTATTCACCTCTTTAAGGTAATACTAAGTAGAAAACTATAATTATATTTTTCTACTTAGCATTTTATCATATAATATTTTTTTTGTAAATTATTTATTAGGGACTGTAAGAAATTTTGTGTAAACTAGAAAATACCTTTTATGATATAATATA
>CAUWFY010000014.1:0-17279 GCA_963558115.1 uncultured Clostridia bacterium | reverse complement strand
TTAATATTTCTAATATTAGAGGCATTAGTAATAACTTTTCTACTATTATTTTCTAGCAAAAGAAAAAATATATATCATAGTGAAAAAATAAAACTAACAGATAAAATAGAAATTCCAATACCAGCAGGAGATGGACAATATGGAACTGCTTGGTGGTTACAAAAGAAAGATTATGACAAGGTTTTCAAATATAATTTAATTAACAGACATGAAGAATATGACAAAACTTGTTTTGATTCAGGTGGAATAATAACAAACTTTGAGAGAAATGGAGACACAGAAAAAATCTATTATATTGACGAAAACTTGCATACTCTATTAATTGGTAGTTCAGGCTCAGGAAAAAGTAGGTCAATTTTGATTCCGACAATTACAATGCTTGGATTAGCATCAGAAAATATGTTAATTTCAGATGTTAAAGGGGAATTATACTTATATACTGCACCAAAATTAAAAGAATTAGGTTACAATGTTATAGCTCTAGATTTTATCAATTTTCTAAAAAGTAATCATTATAATTATTTAGATTTAGTAATAAATGCAGTTGAAGATGATAATATACCATTAGCTGAATCATTAGTAAATGATATAGTAAATATTCTAGTTGAAAAAAATGATAAAACTGAGCCTATATGGGTAAATGGAGAAATGAGTGTTATAAAAACTGCAATTATGGCTGTTGTATTAGAGAATAAAGGAAATAGGGAATACCAAACATTAACAAATGCATATTATTTTGTTGCAGAAATGTTTAAGACTGATGAAGATGGTGAAATGTTAATTGATAAGTATATGAAAAATAAAAAAGCAGATGATCCAATTAAAAAGTTTTTTGCAGTTGCTCGGTACAGCACCAAGTAAAACTAGAGGAAGTTTTGTTGCAGCAGCACTATCTACTTTACAAATGTTTGTTGATGATTATGTTGCAGATACTATACGAAAATCGGACTTTGATTTAAAGGATTTTACAAATAAGAAAACTGTTATATATATTTTGTTGAGTGATGATAAATTAACATACCATAAGTTACGGTAGTTTATTAATACAACAGTTATATACTGCTATTGTTGATAATAGTAGGTCAGCAGGTGGGGAGTTACCAATAAGAATGAATTTTGTGCTTGATGAATTT
Source organism: uncultured Clostridia bacterium (assembly GCA_963558115.1). GTDB lineage: Bacteria > Bacillota > Clostridia > TANB77 > CAG-508 > CAG-269. The sequence goes on along the minus strand of CAUWFY010000014.1, from coordinate 16,146 downwards.
GCGAATTTTACAAAGATTGATACATTTCAGTCTATGCTAACAGTTTCAAGAGGTAGAAATTGTAGATTTGTAATTGCACTTCAAAGTTTTGGACAGTTAGAAGAAAAATATCGGTAAAGAAGGAACACAAAATATACTTGATAATTGTATGTGGATGTATCTTAAATCGAGCAATATAGATACAGCAACAAAAATTTCAGAAAAACTTGGGACATATTCAGTACAAAGTTATGGAGAAAGTAGTAACTCAAATATAAAATATGATAATTCAAGTAGTAGTATGAGTTTAATATCAAGAAAATTACTTACACCTGATGAAGTATTAAAAATTGAAAGCCCAAACATTTTAGTTATGATAGCAGGAAAATCTCCTGCCTTATTAAATGTACCTGATATATCAAAAATGTACTTCAACAAATTAAATGGAATGGGAACGAAAGAAGAAAATCAAAAACTAAGGATAACAAGAGAAAATGAAAGAACTATAAGACAAATATCAAAAGTTAAAATATGGAATATATGGGATAAATATAAAAACACTTATGAAGAAGATATTGACAATGAAGAAGAATTGAAAGAACTTCGAGAGAACTGGAGAGTTCAAAAGAAGAGAAAGGAATAAATGAAAATAAATAATAAGAAAACCAAAACAGCATTAAGAATTGTTTTAAAAATAATTCTATGTGTTGTTTTTTTATTTACATTTAATCAGGTTGTCCATGCATCAAGTTTTGAACAAAGCAAATTAGTAACAGGAACACAAAATTTAGTAGATGCTGTAATTAGTTGGCTTACAGGTATTGGAATAACAATTTGTGGAGGATATTTTATTTATTATGTATATTGTTTAAAAACTAATGATGAAGGGGAAAGAAGGAGAAATATGCAAAATATAAAAACCACGTTAATAGCAATGGTACTTATAACTTGTGGCTTGGCTCTAGTAGATGTTATTTTAGGATTCTACAAGTAAATAAAAAGGGGAGAGACCTTTTCATAAAGTAGGTGATGTTAAATGGCAGATATGCTTGTAGAATTAATACAGAAGTTCATTGATGGAGCAGATGCAACACTAAATTCACTATTCAAAAGTATGGTGAATCTAGTATTTTTCATAGAAAGAGAATTAAATGCAATTCAAGTACAAGGGGGAAGTAAAATAGATTTTAACGGAATATATCAAGTTATATTTAGTTATGCTTGTTTTATTCTTGTTATTGTATTTATAGCAAAATTAGTGAAAATATATTTTTTACAAAGTGATGGTGATTCAGAAAAAAGCCCAATTCATCTAATTATAGGTATGATGAAAGCAGTTATTGTAATGATTTGTTGTAAAGAAATTTATGACTTATTTGTAGGAATTGTAAGCAACTTTTTAGATAGTATATTAAATGCAATGCCTGTTCAAGTAGTTAGTCTTTCTCAGGCATTGAGTGGAAATATTGCAGGAGGAATATTTACAGCAATTGCTTGTTTAGTATTACTAATAACATGGTTAATATTAATATGCCAATTTATAATGAAACGGAATAGAAATGTTACTTATGAGAATGGGAATACCTTTTGCCAGTATTGGGTTACTTAATAGTGATGAAGGTGTTTTCCCTGAATATATACGAGGTTTTATAATGACTGCATTTACATTAGTAGTACAACTAGCACTAGTAAATTTATCAATTTTAGTAATGGTAAATGGACATTTAATTTATGCAATAGCTATTGCAATAACAGCAGTAAATACACCAATGCTATTATCAAAATATTTAGTAAGACCTAATGGAAGTATTATAAATTCAGCAGGTAATATGGCAAGAAATTTAAGAGCATTATTGCCTAGAAGGAGGAGATAAGAATCGAAACTTTACAAGAATTGATAGGAATATTTAGAAATATAGGAATTGCAATTGGAGGAGTTACTTTAATTATACTATTAATTAAAATGAGTACAGATCCTGACAATAAAGGAAAATATATTAAATTAATAAAAAATACAATTATAGCAAGTATTTTAATTACTTTATCTTTAACTTTATTGCAAATACCAAAGGACTTTTTTGGTGAGGCTGTCGGTATAGCAGATGATACTACTGGAGATGTTACTTTTGCAAAAATAGAAGATAAAGATTGTCAAGGTAGAGAAACAGTAAATATAGATGGTAAAAGATATGTTGTAACAGATACAGGCAAAAAAATTGCAGCACTAACTGATACTGAATCACTGCGTGACGCATTTGGAATCTATTCATCAGGGAAGGTAGTAGAAAATGTATGCTATTTACGACCTTTTAATGATTGCCAAGGATTTTGGAAAGGTTATTATGCAGATATTGAATATTATAGAGATTCAGATGGATTTATATTTCCATCATCTTTTACATATCCTGAATATATATCATATAAAGGACAAGGTGGTGGATTTATTAATAATAGTCGGAGGAAGTCGGTGGTTCTAATGGAGGTGGTGGTAGATGAAAAAAATTGTAAAAATACCATCTCAAATCAGACTGCAAACTGAGTTTTTTGAAGGCTATGGCATGGAAGAATTAATAAAAACAATAATTGTATTAGCAATATCATCAGTAATTGCTTATATTGCATATAAAATAACAAATACAACATTGTTTGCAACTTTTATTGTTATTGGAAGTACAGTCTTAGCAGTAGTATTTTTAACTAAAAATAGAAATGGATTTTCAATGACAGACAATATTAGTAATATTATAAAATATGAACTTATGCAAAGAGAGTATAAGTACGAAAGAGGGAATTATAATAAAGAAGAATAAATCATTAAATGAATTTTTAAACATAAAAAATATTGATGAAAAGTTCTTATATACATTGGATAATAAAGTAATTAGTTTTATAAAAATATATCCAATAAATACAGAACTTTTTTCAGAAGAAGAATTGGAAAACAAAATGGATAGCATGAGTATAGAATTTAGCAATGAGCAATATCCATATTCAATTTTTGTTATTCCAAGAAAAGTTGATATTTCTGATTATGTAAAAGAACAAGAAAAATTAAAAAAGATAATTCAGGATGAAATAAGCAAAAAAATAGTAGAAAAAAGAATAATTGCAACACATGAATTGGTTGCAGATAGAAACATAATAGAAAATGAATTTTACTTGTATATATGGGAAAATGATTCAGACAATGTAAAAGAAAAAATATTAAAAAGAGCAAACAACTGGAAGAAAAGATTTAAAGAATGTGGTTTTGAAAGTGAAATATTAGAAAAAACACAAATTATACTTTTAGCAAAAAGTTTTACAATACCAGAGTTTGCTCGAAGGGAGGAGACAGATTATGATGATAGCATCGTAAAAATAAGGAGAAATAGTGTTAGAAATAAATAAAATATATAATATGGACTGTATGGAAGGTATCAAACTATTAGATGACAAAAGTGTAGATTTAGTTATAATAGACCCACCATATAAATTAAATATAAATAAAGTAAAACATACAACAACATTTAATAATTATGCAAATGATTTGTTAGATTTAAAAGATGGATTTGATTTAAAGGTATTGGATTTATTAGTTCAAAAAATGAAAAAGATAAATATATATATTTATTGTTCTAAAAGACAAGTGAAAGAATTACTAGAATATTTTATAAATAAAGATTGTAATTATGAAATATTAACTTGGCATAAGATGAATCCAAGTCCACTTATAAATAATAATTATTTACCTGATACAGAATATGTTGTGTTTGCAAGAGAAAAAGGTGTTAGAGTAAATGGAAATTATCATACTAAAAGAAAATATTATATTTCAGGAACTAATCAAACAGACAAAAAGAAATATAAACATCCAACTATAAAACCATTAGCATTTATTGAAAATCATATTATAAATTCAAGTAATGAAGGTGATCTAATATTAGATTGTTTTGCAGGAAGTGGTACGACATTAGTTGGGGCAATACATAAAAATAGAAATTTTATTGGATTTGAAATCAGTGAAGAATATTACCAAATAGCACAACAAAGAATTAATGAAGCGATTGATTCTAAAAGGCAGGTGAGTGCTAGTGAAAAAACAACAAGCAAATTATAATTTAATAGACTTAATTACACCAACTGGAGGACTTACATTTGAAAGAAATAAAATATATTTCGGAAGTAGATATTGCAAAATTTATACAATAGCTCACTATCCATCAAATATAGAAATGAAATGGTTAGGAAATTTAGTATCTAATACAGGAGCAATATTTTCTATAAATATTGAGCCAACAGACAATGCTGAACTAATTGATTCATTAGATTCAAGAATAAGAGATGCATCAGGGTTAGCACAAATCTCTAAAAATGAGTCTAGTAGGCAAATGAGAGAACAGGAAATTAAAGAGGCAAGTGAAATTATAAATAGGATGATACAAAATAATGAAGTAGTATCATATTTAACTATATATATACTTGTATCTGCAGTAGAAAAGGAAGAATTGAAAATAAAATGTAAAGAAGTAGAAAGTGAAGTTCAACATCAGAAATTAAAAATCAGAAATCTTACAAATTATTTACAATTAAGTGGATTTAAAGCAGTTGCACCGTTTTTTACAATACAAACAGATTTAAGCAAAAAATTTAAAAGAAATATATTAACAAGTTCTTTTACAGGAGGCTTTCTTTTTAATACAGATACTTTCACAGATGAAGGTGGCTATTATTGGGGAGTAAATCAAAATGGTGGAATAATTATATTTAATTTATGGCAACAAGATGTTATGAGAGGTAATAGTAATATGTTTGTTGTTGGGAGTTCAGGAAGTGGAAAAAGTATGGCAGTAAAGCATATGATATTAAATGAAATACCAACAACTAAAATATTGATAATTGATGCAGAAAATGAATATAGCTATTTATGTAAAAACTTAAATGGAAAAATAATTGAATGTGATGGAATAGAAAATGGTGGAATTTTAAATCCTTTACAAGTTAGAATAAATAGAGATGATAAAACAGGTAATAATGCATTATCACTTCATTTTCAGTTTTTAGAAACATTTTTTCAAATCCTATATCCTACTCTAACAGAAATAGAATTTTCAAAATTAGATTTGATTTTTGAAAATTTATATAAAAAGTTTGGAATAACTAAAAGTACAGATATAAGTAAATTAAAAAATAGAGATTTTCCTATATTAGAAGATTTGTATTATTTTATTGAAAATGAAAATAAACAAAACAAAAATGGAATTTACGAAAAATTACTAGCTCTAATAAGACCAATTGCAATAGGACAAGCATCTAGTATTTGGAATGGTTATACAAATATTGAAATAGATACAAGAGTAACAGTTTTTAACACATCTACAATGCAAAAATTTCAAATTCAATACAAAAGAGCACAGTATTATAATATTTTATCTTATGCTTGGGATATTTTGAGTAAAAATACCCAAGAAAAAACGATGTTAATTGCAGATGAGTGTCATATACTTGTAGATCCTAATATTCCACAAACTTTAGAGTATATAAGGTATATAAGTAAAATGGCAAGAAAACATAATTCATCAATTTGTGTTATTACACAAAGTATAGAAGACTTTTTGAATGAAAAAATAAAATTATATGGTCAGAGTTTATTGGCAAATGCAACCAATAAACTCTTTTTTAAAAGTGATGGTAAAGATTTAAAAGATATCGTTTCTACATTTAATTTAACAGAGCAAGAAGAAAAAATGTTATTAAATGCAAAAGTTGGTGAATGTTTGTTTATGTGTGGCACAAGAAAAATATATATGGCATTTAAACTGTTTCAATATGAATTAGAAATGATAGATTCAAAATTTGTAAAGGATAGTAAATATGATTAGGAAAATAAGTGTAATAATAGGAGTGATAATATTTATTTTAATATTATGTGCAACACAAATATTAAATGTAGGAGAAAATTCAGAAAAGCATAAAAATAATAGTAATGAAACAGGAGAAGTAATTGAAGATATTATATATAATGGAAAATTTCCAATGCCAATAGAAAATTTTATAAAAGTAACTAGTAAATTTGGAGTAAGAGAAAGTCGTGGTGTTGTAAGTAGTAACCATACAGGAATCGATTTATGTGGAAATCTTGGAAGTAGAATAATGGCTGTAAAAGACGGAGAAGTTACACATTCAGGTTGGCAAGGTGGTTATGGGAATTGTGTAGAAATAAAGCATATAGATGAGCAAGGAAATGGTTTTTATACATTTTATGCACACATGAGGGATAATTCTTTACAAGTTATAAAAGGTCAAAAGGTAGTGATGGGAAAAGTTTTAGGAATTCAAGGTAGTACAGGAAATTCAACAGGAGATCACTTACATTTTGAAATTAGAAAAAGTAGTGGGACAAATAAAGATACAGTTGATCCTGCACCGTATTTATTTACGGAGAAAGAGAGGTAATATGAAAGAGTTTGAAAGATATACAAGAAAAGAGATGTCTAACATTGCTAAAAATAAAGGATTTGTATTTGTAGAAACATCTCTAGGAGATAATTATATAATTAAAAAAGATGATATATGTGACTTTATAATACAAGAATCTGAAAGACAAGGACATTCTGTTGATATGAAAATGTATGTGCCTAATCCTGATATAGAAAAACCATTTCTAACAACAATAGGATGTTTTTTAGATAAAATAAATCAAGATTATAGAAAAGAAATAATAGATAGACTAATTAAATTGCAGACATATCAAATAAAGTACAAAAAGGTAAAAATCTTTGATAATGATATTTTTAGCAAAATGTCGCTTGAAGAATTAGGAGAACAACAAGGAAAAACACTACAATTCGACAAGTTTTTTAAAAAATATTATGAAGAGGAAGAAGAAATGGAGGCAGAGTAATGAAAGATAAATTAAAAAATAATAAAGAATTAATCTGCTATCTTGTACTCATGTTGTTTTTAATTATTCTAGTAATATGTAATAATGTATTTTGGAAATTAGGAAAACAAACAGAAAGTACAGAAAATCAAATTGATTACTTGGAGTCCAACAATATAATATATAATGTACCGTATGAAGAGAGGGTACTAGATTAGGAGGTAATAAAAATGTTAAGTTATATTGCAAGTAATTCTACAAAAGACTTAATAATAAATGTGTGTGAAAGATTACAAATTACAATATTAAGTCAAGTAGATGAAGTGGACTTTTTACAATATATAAAAGAAACAAAAGTGAATTTTAAATTAATAAAATATATGATTATTGATTTAAAAAGTTTAAAAGGAACAGAAGAAAATCAGATAAATGCTATTTGTTATTTTAAAGAATTGTATCCTACTATAAGGATCATTATTTTGGCTAATGGCTATGATGAGCAAAATATAATTCTAAATTCTTTATATGAAAAAGGTATATACAATATGATCAATGCTAATAAGATTGAAGAAGTAAGAATGGAATTAGAAAAATGCTTATCAGATGAAGGTATTAGCAAAAAAGAGGCTAAAAGATTCAAAAAAGTAGAGGAAGTTAAAACTAAAAAGATTAATAAATTAAAAGAAATAATTACAAAAATAAAACCTGAAAAAACGGTTGGAAAAGTAAATAGTAAAACCAAACTTGAAACACCAATAAATACGAGTGTTTATTTTTTTACTCTTTTTATTCGTGCTATAACAAAATTACTTGAATTAATAGGGGTAATTATTATATTTGCTTTAACATCTTTGGGATTAACGATTCTATTTAATGAGCCATTGAGAAATGCAGTAATTCAAATATTAAATTTGAATTAAGAAAGGGGGAATAATGCATAAAACTTTAATATGTATAGAAAAAAGAGACTTTCACAGGTTAGTAGATGTTTCCAGACATTATGCAGGAAGTGATTTAAATAAATGCTATATTTTTAATAAACGAGGCTATACAGCAGAGATGTGCAAAGAAAAAGTAATAAATGGAGTAAATTGTATAGTGTTTGGATGGTCGAAATATAGATTGGATTTAAAAGAATTGCAACATGGATACGATCTATCAGGAATAATTTTTGAATTATCAAAAGCCAAAAATGGTTATATATTGATGGAATTTGAAGACAATATGTTAGTCAATTTTAAAAATGAAAGTAAAATAAGTGAACTTGGTCAAGCAATGAATATTAGAAAAATAATAAGGGATGATTTTTCATTAATATATGATGAGGATAAAAAAAGTAAAATTCAAGAAATACAAGAGGAATTTGAATAAATAGAGAAGGGAGTAATAAAATGAGTGAAAATACAAGAGTTTTAGCATGTCAAATTGACGCAGATTTAAGATTAAAAATGAAGGAGCATATTGCTCAAAAAGGAATAACTGTTAAAGCATATGTAACAGGACTTATAAAAGAAGATTTAGAAAAAAATGCAGTTAAAAAAGAAGAAAATCAAAAAAATACAAATGAAAAAAGTGAAAATGAGAAAGAAAAAATAGAAGAACTAAAGGTAGAAAAAGAAGAAAGCCAGTTAAACCAAAATAAAAAAGTAGAGATAAAAGAACAAAAAGTTCAAGAGGATAAAAAAGAAATAGTAAAAGAAGAAAATAAAAAAAATAAAACAAATATCAAAAATGAAGATACAAAAAAGCAGGAAAATACTAAAAAAGAAAATAATCAAAAAGAGCAGAAACTAGAAATAGCTATAAAGCCAACAGTAGACTTTTTAAAACAAGAAAAAACAAAAAAAGATTTAGAAAAAAAGTTGCTAAAAGGAAAAGATAAAGAGGAGGAAGAAGAGTTTGAATAAAACAAAAATAGTGAGTTTAAGTATATTATTAATTACATTATTTTCTACAAATTGTTTTGCAACAACAAATGAACTAAAAATTCACGAAATAAATAAAACAGTACCATTAGAAGAAGTAGAACAATTTAGAAAGAATATACAAAACGAAATTACAATTGATAATGTAAAATATGAATTGCAAAATGTATCAGAATATGAAAATAAAGAAACAAAAACACAGGAAAAAGAAGAAGTAAAACAAAAGGTAGTAAATACAAATAATAAATATGATGTACTAAATATGTTTGAAAGTAAAATCGAAATGACAGAAGATAAAATGTCAGGAATATTAGAGTTACAAAATCATTCATTAGGTTTAAAAGTAAATGATAGTTATATAGAACAATATAAAGTATCATTAACTAAAAACTATGAAAATATACCTAGTAATGAATTAAATGATGTACCTAAAATTATTGAAGAAAATGGAATTACTTATTATTTAATTAATCCTATTTGGAATATTTCACAAGTAGAAAAAGTAGAAGGGCAAGACATTCCAACAGCCTATAATGGAGAAATGAAATATGAAGGAATAAAAGAAAGAACAATTGTAAAAAGTTATCTAGCAACTGTAACTTATAAAGGTATATTAGAAAAAGAAGAATTGGATTCTATAACATTTAAAATTACATATCAAGAAACACCACAAGAAATAACAGAAGAAAAACCAAATTACATTCCACTTATAGCAACAGCAGGTACAGGAATTGTAGTTGTTAGTGGAATACTTATTTGGAGAAAAAAGAAAAATAAAGTAGCATAACAGGAGGCTATTATGAAAATGAAAGTCATTATAACAATTATATGTTTAATATTTATTACAGGAATTATTGGGAGCATATATTTATGTAATTTATATGATAAGAATTTAGTAAATCCAAATGAAATTATAACTGATTCAGAATTTCAAAATATAACCTATGATAAAGTAGAAAAAATTGAAAATGATGTGATTGGAATCTTAACCATTAATAAAATTGGATTAAAAGCAACTATAAAAGATGGTAGTAACAATGAGACTTTAAAAGATTATATTGGACATATAGAAAATACAGCAATATATGATGGAAATGTAGGTTTAGCAGCACATAATAGAGGAAATAAAAATTCATATTTTGCTAGAATTAATGAGTTAGAAAATGGTGATATTATTACATATCAAACAAAATTCTTTACTAGAAATTATAAAGTTGACAATATACAAACAATTTTAGAAACGGACTGGTCACTATTAAAAGATACACAGGATAATAAACTGACACTTATAACTTGTATAGCAAATAAGAAAGTTCAAAGATTGTGTGTTCAAGCAACAGAAATTATTGAAAATGACTTGTAAAAGTTGGAAAAAAGAGTTATAATATGCACAAATGGAGGATGTTAGTATTATGAGTAAAAAGAAGGATAATATCTATCAAGTGGACTTGAAGCCGAGATGGAATTTTATTGCAAAATTTTATTTTGTTTGCATCATTCTTTTTGTGCTTTTTGTAGCATATATCGTAATTTACAGGTACATTCATTGGGATGAAGTACAAAAAAACATTGAAGAAAGTAGAAATAAATATAATCAAACTGTAATGGAAAATACAACAAAATAAATAAAAATTTAAAACACCTTTTAGGGTGTTTTTTTTAATGGAGGTAAAAGTAAATGAAAAAAAAGAAAATAGTTAGTATAATAATGCTAATTTTAATATTATTAAATTCAATGCAAGGCATTGTTAGTGCTTTTGATATAAATAGTGCCAAGATAGAAGATTTAGGAGATTGTGGTTATCATTTGCAATTTTGGGATACTAAACAGGGAAAATGGAGTTATATTATAACTACTATGGCAGGATATAGAGATAATACGGGAACATTACATTATGCATATTGTATGGATGTAACGAAACCAGGTGTAGGAGAAGAAGAAAGTTATACAATAAATGTTACAGAAATGTTAAAAGATCCAAAGGTTTATACTGCGATAATTAATGGATTTCCATATAAATCAGCATCAGAGTTGGGAGTTGAGAATGATTATGATGCATTTGCATTAACTAAACAAGCAGTATATTGTATTTTATATAATAGAGATGTCAGAACTTTTTACAGAGGTGGAGATACTAGAGGTCAAAAGATGGTAGATGCAATGGATAGGATTGTAAATATAGCAAGAAATAATCCACAAATACCAAGTACATCAACAGAATTAAATATAAATAAAGTGGATAATTTTCAAAAGGATTCAAAAGAAGGATATTATAGTCAAACATATTCTGTTTCAGGTGATGCAGAAGTGAAAGATTATACAGTTTCTATTGAAGATTATCTTGAAGGAACAATTATAACTGACATAAATGGTAATATTAGAAATGTTTTTTCAGGTGGAGAAAATTTTAAGATTTTAGTACCAATAAATAGTATTATAGAAAATAAATCAATATCAATAAGTGTAAGTGGTAATGTAAAAAATTATCCAATTTTTTATGGCAAAGCACCATCAGATAATTTGCAAGATTATGCATTAACATATAGTGCATATTCAACAGCCAAAGGAAATCAAAAATTAGATATTGATGCATATAAATCAAGTATAAAAGTAGTAAAAGTAGATCAAGAAACTAAAAAGCCATTAAAAGGTGTAGAATTTAATTTTAGATATAGTAATGGACAGAATATAGGCAATTATAAAACAAATTCTAATGGAGAAATTATTATAAATAAATTAAAACAAGGAACAGTAATTGCAACAGAAATTGCAACACTCAATGAATATATACTTAATGATAAAGAGCAAGAGATTATTTTAGATTACAATACATATAAAGAATTAATTGTTGAAAATGAACATAAGAGAGGAAATTTAACAGTATATAAAGTTGATACTGATAATAATAAAATTGGTATAGGTGGAGTAGAATTTGCTTTATATTCTTATGAATTTGATAAGATTACAGGATATTATAAAACCGATGCTAATGGAGAAATCCATATAAAAGGCTTGAGAACAGGTAATTGGGCATTGATAGAAAAAAACACAAACAAATGGTATAACTTAAATGAAGATCCAGTAGAAATTGAAATTAAATGGCATGAAAGCACAAGTATAACCATAGAAAATGAACTTAAAAAATCACAAGTGAAAGTAATAAAAGTTGATAAAGATAATCACAAAATTAAACTTGAAAATGTAGTGTTTGAAGTTCTTGATGAGAATGAAAATGTATTAGAAACAATAAAAACAAATAAAAATGGTGAGGCAATTACTTCAAGATATCCAGTTAGAGATTTTGAAAAATTATATTTAAGAGAGACAATTACAAATGATAAATATGTACTTGATGATAAAATTCATATAATAGAATTAAAAGAAAATGAAATTGTAGATTATATAATTGAAAATCAAAAGATACAAGGAAAAGTAAAAGTAATAAAAACAGCAGAAGAAGATAACAAAATAAATGGAGATAAAGCAGGAATGCCAATTCCAAATGTATCTTTTGGTGTATATGATGAAAATAAAAACTTTATTGAAAAAATAACAACAGATGAGAGTGGTATTGCTATTACAAAAAAACTAGATAAGGGAAATTACTATGTAAAAGAATTAGAGGGAGAAACTGGAGAATGGTATCAGTTAAATGAAAAAGAATATTTAGCAGAAATTATAAAACATGGAGAAATTGTTGAATTAAATATTACTAATAAACCCGACAATCCTGAAATAGAAGTAGAAAAAGATGGAATAATTCAAACAACAGCAAATCAAGAAATTAAATATGACTTTATAATAAAAAATACAGGAAATGTTCCATTAGATAATTTTACTTGGTATGACTTTTTACCAACAGACTATGTAACTGCGACTAAGCTTGTGACAGGTACATATAATCAAGATTTAAATTATGCAATTTATTATAAAACAAATAAAAATGATTATAGGTTATTAAGAGATAATTTAAAAACACAAGTAAATAATTATATTGATTTTACAAATCTTAAATTAGAAGAAGGAGAGTATGTCACAGAGTTTAAAACAGAATTTGGAACTGTTGATGTAGGATTTACATCTATTGAAAGTCCACAATTATTCGTTAAAACAAAATCTACAGTAAAAAATGATGATACATTTACAAATAAAACAAAAGTAGATGGATATCATAAAACATATTATGTATGGGATGAAGATAGTCATACTACAAAAGTATATGAGAAAAAATTAGAAGTTAAATTACCAAGAACAGGTTGTTAAAATATAAGGAGAGTTCAAGTGAGAACTCTCCTTTTTAGAAAGGATGAGAAAATGGATAAAACAAAATTAGAACAAATGGAAAAATTAGATGCTAAAATTGAAAAAACAAACTATGATTTAGCAGGATTAGAAAATAGAAAAAAAGAGATGGAAGAAAGTAAATTTGCAAAGCAAAAAGAAATTGAAAAATTGCAAGAAGAAAAGAAAACAATATTAGCCAAAACAGATAAAATGAATAGATTGCAAAAAATAATTTATATAGCATTTTCTTCTAAAAATGATTTAAAACAAATTGATTTATTAAATGCAAAAATAACAGAACATAGAAACGAAAAAGATGATATTCAGCATAAAATAGATATTCAAAATCAGTTATATTTAGATACAATAAAAGAAAAAGATAAGTATATAGAACAAAGAAAAGAATTGTATATTGAAAATACAAAATATAATCAAGTAGAAGAAAGTCAAAAAAATGTTAAAGAAACAAATAAATTAAAAGATTTTTCAATTATATATGAAATTGCTATGAAATACCCTAAAAATGAAATTATGAGAAAATTAAAAAATATGGTTGAACAAGAAATGAATAAGCAATTTAAAGATGATAGGAAATTAAATAATAACCATATTCAAAAGCAAGATGAAGAAGAAATGGAATAGATTTCGCAAAGGAGAAAATATTGAAACAAGTACAAAAAAATATTAAAAAAGGAAATGCAGGATATAAAAAAATATATTCTTTAATAAAACAACCAACAAAGGAAGCAGGTGATTCTAATAGAACAAGAAGATGGAGTAAAAAAACTACTTGATAGCACAGACAAATTAGCAAAAGAAACATTTGAAGATATAAATAAGATGAGAGAATTTTTAAAGACTCTCTCATCTATGTATAATACAAGTTATAATAATATTTTATTGTTAAAAGAGCAAAGAGAGGATATCAATTTTATAGCAAGTAAAGAAGAATTACAAAAATATAAATATAATGTAAAAGAGGGAGAAAAGCCACTAGAAATAATTAAACGAATCTCCACTGAAAATGGTGCTAAATTTAAAATTGTAGAAGTATATGACATATCTCAAACAGATGCTATTAGAAATAAAAAAACATATACAAAAGAATATATTGATACTATATTAGAAGGAATGTGCAAAAGAAGAGGTTTATATTATGATCCTAATAATCAAATGCTAAATATAGAATTTATTGTAGGTGATATTAGTCAAAATTCAAGACAAGGAAATACATTAAAATATGATATAGACAAGTTTGCAAGTCAAAATCAAGCAGAAGTAAATGCAACTATATTTGTAATAGCAAAGAAATTAGGAATAAATACTAGAAATTATAATTTACAAGATATTTGTAAGTGGGGAATTGATAAAGATACAAAAACTTTAAAAGAAAGTTTGAAATATATGCAAAAATTCACAAACTATTTTGTAAAAGATTTTGAATCACAAGAAAAAATTTATAAAATAGAAAAAGAAGAACAAGAAGAAATAGAATAAAGAATTTTATTTTAGAAATGATATTTTAATAAATTAAAAGGCTCTAGTTTTAATTGCTAGAGTTTTTTAGTGTAAAATTAAATAGTATGAACGAGAAATGCCATAAACTCGTTTAAAAATAAGAAAATGACAGGTGTTATGAGCCGATGCTATAAAGTTCATTCGTATTCGTGTAAACAGTCTATTTACACAAAATGCGTAAGTGAGAATTTGTAACAGATACTCACAATAAAAAAAGAGTTCAGGAGGCAAAACTTGTTAGAGGATATACAGGTGTAAAAAGTGTGGGCAAGGATGCATAAAGTTATTTAATAACAGCACCTGTAGTAGATTTTATTAATTTACATACTAGACTACTATAATTGAAAGCGACGAAATGAGGGGTTTCTATTATGGTGTATTATTTTTTATACAATGGGGATAATACACTATTTTTCTGCTCAAAAATTTCAGGGTTTCAAAGTATCTAAAAATTTTAAAATTTTATATATTTTTGTAAAAAATATGATATAATGTCTTTTAATAAGTTAAAAGATTAATATATATAAATAATAGGAAAGGATAAAACGAAATGAGAAAAATTGTTGCAATAGGTGGAGGAGAAAATGGAAGAATTTTAGAAGATGGGACTTATGCAGATTATGAAACTGAAATAATGGATAGAGAAATAATAAGATTAACAGGAAAGGAAAAGCCAAATTTTTTATTTTTAGCACATTCACAGAGTTCATCTTTAGAAATTCAAGAGAGCTATTATGAAACGATGAAAAAGATTTATCAAGAAAAATTTGGATGTAATTGTGAAGACTTAAAGAGCAATGAACTAGAAGATATAAATTTAGTTAGAAAAAAAATATCATGGGCTGATATTATTTACGAAGGCGGAGGAGATACTCTAGAAATGATAAAACTATGGAGAAATACGGGTTTTGATAGTCTGTTATATGAGGCATGGAATAAAGGAACAGTAATGTGTGGGGTGTCAGCTGGTGCTTGTTGTTGGTTTAAATCTTGTAATTCTGATTCGTTAAATATGGAAAATGGAAAGACAGAATTTACAAGTATAGATTGTTTAAATTGGTTAAATGCTCATTTGACACCACATTGTGATGAAAAAGGGAGATATGAGATTACGAAAGAGCAATTAAGAGATAATTCGCTTGTAGGAATAATGCTATCAAATTGTTCAGCTTTAGAAATAATAGACAATCAATATAGAATAATAACATCAAAATCTCAAGGGAATAATATTGGAAATGCATTTGCAATTAAAGCTTATTGGAATAAAAATGAATATAAAGAAGAAAAGATACCTATTTCAAGTAAATTTGATAGTCTGAATAAATTATTAAATAAAGAAAATATTATAGAATATGAAGATGAACGATGAACACTTAAAAGATAAAAATGTATCATGCTATATGATATATTTTTGGTGTACAAATTAACTTAAATTATTTTTTAATTTACTTTTTTAATATTATTATAATAATGTTATTAAAATATTTACAATTTATAATTTTATGCTATACTAATAAACAAACCATATAATGATACTTGATAAAATACTAGGAGGATAATATGAGATTATATAGTAA